>JANMFA010000306.1:0-5547 GCA_031377545.1 Hyphomicrobiales bacterium
GTTGCTCCACCGCGAAACCTCCAAAGACACGAACAAAACGGCGGTTTCGAGGGGTATTGATCACCGAATCAGGTTTGGGACCGGGCTGGCGCAGGGGCGCTTTGGATCACTCTTCATCAAATCGCTGGTCGCGGGCCGCAGGCCCCGACAGCGTCTGGGCACACCTGACCGGATGCCCTGAACTTTCAAGAACGCGATCTCCAACCAGGGATAATGGATGAGACCCGGACAGAAGAACCGCATGCGGGGTGGCCGCGGCAACAACAGCAGCAGTGGCGGTGGTGGCAGTCGGCGCGGCCCCAATCCGCTGACCCGCTCCTATGAATCAAACGGACCTGATGTGAAGGTGCGCGGCACGCCGCAACACATCGCCGAGAAGTACGTCCAGCTCGCGAGGGATGCGCATACCGCCAGCGACACGGTGATGGCCGAAAGCTATCTCCAGCACGCGGAGCACTACTATCGCATCATTGCGGCCGCCCAGTATGCGCAGCAATCCGCCTACAATCAGGCCAACGGCCTGCCCAACCCGGTTTCGGATGACGCGGTGGACGACGAGGATGAATTCGAGGTTGCAGGTGCGGACCGCTTCACCTTCCGCACACCGCAGAGCTTCCAGCAGCCCAATGGGTTCAACAGCCAGAACGGTGGCGGCTTCAACCCGGCCGGTCAGCCCGCTTACGGCGAGCTCCCCGGAGGCGGCGATCAGCCACCGATGCCGGAAGGCCAGATGCTGGAAGGCGGACAGCCGAACTACCAGCCGCGACCGCCCCGCCCGGAGCGCCCTCCGTTCGACAACCGCCGTCCCTTCGAGGATCGTGGCGACCGGCCACAAGGTGGCCGCGACCGCCAGAACCGGCGCTTTGGCCGTGACCGTCCCTTTGGGGAGCGGATCAATGGTGAGCCACGGCCCGGAGACGGTCGGCCCGGAGAAGGCCGGGTGGGAGAAGAGCATGTGGCGGACAGCCCTGTCCGGAATGCTGCGCCCGAGTTCGTTGCCGACGAGCAGCCCGGCTTGCCATCCTTCATCACTGCACCAGTGCGCGTCCTCCCGATGGAGGAGGGCGAAGCGCCGGGCCTGGATCAGGAAGGCGGAGATGTTGCAGGCCGTCTGCGCACCCGCCGTCGCCGCCGCCCACGCGCCGAGGGCGCGCCGGAGCCCGGCGGAGACGAGCCGATCTGAACTTTGTCAAAGGGCGGTCAGCAGATCGCCCTTTTTCACAAGCCCGCCTGTGATGATGCGGGCATAGACGCCGCAATCGTGGTGTCCGAAATTCTGTTCCAACAGTTCCACCATCCTGAGATCGCGGATGCCGGTCGAGGGATCGACATTGGTCGCGGCACAGCGGTCGATCCGCTTGATGATCTCGAGTGTTGCCCCGCCAAGCCTGACAGTCTTGCCGATCAGGTCGAACTCGCTCCATGCGCCCGGTCCATCGACATAGACATTGGCGCGAAAGCGCAGGGGATCAAGTGCTGTCCGTCCGGCGGCCGCTGCAATGGCCCCGAGGCTCGCGCGATCAATGATCGACACAAAGCCATTGCGGCTGTCCATGAAACGGTAGCCGGGCGGGGCTGTCAGGAGCTTGGGCGCTCCGCGCAGTTCCTGGGTGAATTGCGTGGTAAAAAACGCCTCGAGCACCTGGCGGCCAGCATCGGTACGCACGTCACCGGCGGCAACGACATGACCGCCCTGGCTGATCGAGAGCACATGCGTTGCATCATCGAAGCGGGTCCGCAACCGGGCCAGCCTTTCGTTGCGCATCAGCATGAGGAACCTGATCTTTGGCAGGTGCTCGGCCGCTTGCGGATCAAAGCCGGAGGGCCCGTTTTCGACCGCAAACATCCGGTCGCCGGGAAAATGCGCGGCGGCCTGCAAATCGGCGGCTTCCAGCGGCTCCGGCGACAGGCCCTTGACCGGATAGCGGTAGAGCGCTGCGATGCGGGCGGTCGCGCTCATGCGCCGACCTTGCCCAAGGTGCGTTTCACGGCGTCCTTCCAGGCGCGGTAGTCGGACTCCCGCTTGCCTGCATCCATGGCTGGTTCGAAGCGCTTCTGCCGCTTCCATTTCTTCGCGAAGGTCTCTGGCGGGCCATAGAGTCCCGCCTGCCAGCCCGCGAGATACGCTGCTCCGATCGCCGTTGTCTCCAGCACCTTCGCGCGATCCACCGGCGCATCCAGCATGTCAGCGAGGCGCTGCATCGTCCAGTCGCTCGCCGACATGCCGCCGTCGACGCGCAGCACAGTGCCGGACCCGCTTGCGGTCTTCCAGTCCGCCTTCATCGCCTCGATCAGATCCCGTGTCTGGAAACAGACGCTTTCCAGCGCCGCTTTCGCCATCTCGGCGGGGCCGCTGCCCCGTGTCAGTCCGAAGACCGCGCCCCGGGATTCGGCATCCCAGTACGGCGCGCCAAGTCCCACAAAGGCCGGGACGAGGATGACCTGCTGGCCAGGATCGGCCTTCTTCGCGAGAGGACCGGTTTCACCCGCTGACCGGATGATCTTGAGTCCGTCGCGCAGCCATTGCACGGCGGCACCTGCGACAAAGATGGAGCCTTCCAGCGCATAGGTCCGCTTGCCACCGAACTGGTAGGCGATGGTGGTCAGCTGCCGGTGTTTCGAGTGCACAGCCCTGCCGCCGATGTTGAGCAGCGCGAAACAGCCTGTGCCATAGGTCGATTTCATCATCCCGGGCTGGAAACAGGCCTGTCCGATGGTGGCGGCCTGCTGGTCGCCGGCGACTCCCAGAATGGGGATCTCGGCCCCGAACCATTCCGCGCTGGCCATGCCGAAATCGGCCGCGCAATCGCGGACCTCGGGCAGAACAGCACGGGGAACATCAAGGATTTTCAGCAGTTCATCATCCCATTTCCCGCTATGGATATCGAGCAGCAGGGTACGCGAGGCGTTGGTGGCGTCCGTCGCGTGGACCCGCCCCTTGGTCAGGCGGCTGATCAGGAAGCAATCCACCGTGCCGAAGGCCAGCTGGCCCTTGTCCGCTTTGGCGCGCGCGCCCTTCACGGCGTCGAGAATCCAGGCAATCTTGGTGCCCGAGAAATAGGGATCGAGCAGCAGGCCGGTTCTCTTCGCCACCAGCTTTTCATGTCCCGCCGCTTTCAGGGCCTGGCAGATTGCGGATGTGCGCCGGTCCTGCCAGACAATGGCGTTATGAATCGCCTTGCTGGTGGCGCGGTCCCATACAATGGTCGTCTCTCGCTGGTTGGTGATGCCGATGCCCGCGATATCAACCGCCTTGAGCCTGGCCTTCTTCAATGCGGCGCGGGCCGTGGCCAGCACTGTCCGCCAGATATCTTCCGGATCATGCTCCACCCAGCCCGATGCGGGAAAGTGCTGCGGAAACTCCTGCTGCGCAGAAGCAACGACCGTCATGTCCGGTCCAAAGATCAGGGTGCGGGTCGATGTCGTACCCTGATCGATCGCCATGATGTGGCGCTTTGCCTGTGCGCCCGTCCTCGCAGCCATGCTGTCTCTCCCCACGTGATTTTGGCCGCACATTGCCGTGCTTCGCGCAATCAGGCAAACCCTTGTCCATGTGGGAACTGATCGGGCTTTTCTGGGCGGCGTTTCTGTCAGCGACGGTGCTTCCCGGATCATCCGAGGCCGCCCTGCTGGCGCTGATCGCCATAGGGTCGCACGACCTGTTTTCGCTCGTCTTGGTCGCAACCATAGGCAACACGCTGGGTTCGATCGTGAACTGGTGGCTGGGCCTGTTCGTCGAGCGTTGGCGCGACCATCCCCGCTTTCCGGTAAAGCCTGCGGAATTCGTGAAGTATCAGGATTGGTACATGCGCTGGGGAATCTGGTCGCTTCTGTTGGCCTGGGTTCCTGTCATCGGCGATCCGCTGACGGTGATGGCAGGAGTCATGCGCACCCCGCTTTGGGTCTTCGTTCTGGTCACCGGCATTGGCAAGCTGGCGCGATACCTCGTGGTCGTGGGGGCAGTGAGGCTGGTGATGTGAGCGGAGCGGACATGGCGGCCAAAATCTGATATTTGCGGCACCTGACAGAAGCCTGAGCTGACGGCAGGCTTGCCGGGAAGTGAGGAAAATGCGCCATGCGCACACATGTTCTGCCCGTCGGGTGGCGCTTCCTTCTCGCGCTGGTGCTGATCAGCGTTGCACCGGACGCGCCCTCCGCCGCCGAAACCCTGAAGATCGATCCCCAGAAAACCCGCATCACCTTCGAGGTGGATGCCGTGGGCTGGCCGACAACCAGAGGTGCGTTCAAGGCCTTTCTGGGCAACATCAATGTGGATTTCAACCAGCCCGCAAGAAGCGCCGTTTCGTTCGTGGTGCAATCGGCGTCCGTGGATACAGGCTCGTCGTCCGTCACCAGTTTCGTCAAGAGCGAGTCGATGCTCAACACCGGGGCCTTTCCCGAGATGCGCTTTCGCTCGAGCAGCGTGGAGAAGCTCAGCGAGACAGCCGTGCGGGTCTCCGGCGCCATGACCTTCATGGGTCAGACACGTACTGTCAGCTTTCAGGTCGATGTGAACCAGAGGTCGTCCGCACAAAAGCAGCTGCGCTTTTCGGCTCGCGGCACGATCAGGCGCTCGGACTTCGGGTTCATATCGGGCCAGCCGCTGATCGCCGATGATGTGCGCATTCTAGTGACAACGGAGGCCGAAGCAGAATGAGCGCACCGCAGCAACCGCAGACCGGCTGGCCCGGAATCGTCCGCCTCCTCCACTGGATCTCCGCCGTGATGATCATCACCATGCTGGCCGTGGGCACGATCATGGTCCGGGTCGATGATACGGGCATCCGCTTCGACCTCTATCAGGCACACAAGGCGTTCGGGATCGCAGTCCTGTCCGTCACCATGATCAGGCTGCTGCTGCGCCTGACGCTCGCCCCGCGAGGCCCCGCCGTTCCTGGCCCGCGCTGGCAGGCACTTGCGGCGTCAGCGGCGCATGGCGTGCTGTATCTGCTGGTTGTTGCGGTTGCGCTGAGCGGCTGGACCATGGCCTCCGCGACGCCGCTGCCTGTACCGACATCCGTCTTCGGCCTGTTCGATCTGCCCGTCATCGTCGCGCGGGACATCGAGGCCTACAAGCTGGCGAAGACCTGGCATGGCTGGCTGACCAAGGCTCTGCTGGCGGTTGTTCTGCTGCATGCCGCAGCCGCGCTGAAGCATCACCTCATCGACAGGGACAATGTATTGCGCCGGATGGTGCAGGGCGGGTTGTAGGCATCCGGTCAAGAAAAGACCGTGGGAGCATCACTGCTCGCCACGGTCAGGTATCACCGCTGGATAAGGGGGGCTGGTCGCCAGCGGGATATTGTCAGGTCAGTGGGCCGCCATGCCGATGGCCGCCATCGCCGCTTTCTGGCGCGCGGAAGGCCGCTGCGGGTTATGGGCCGAAGCCACGATCTGGTAGCGCGTATAGGCCTGGCTGCGGCTCTTCTCCGAGCAGTCCCGCCATTTCACATTGGCATCCTCGTAGCTGAAGAACGGACCGTAGGTGCGGTGCGAGCCGTCCTCGATCTCGTTGAAGTCGGCGTCCTTGTATTCGCCGCCGATCAC
>JANMFA010000402.1:0-2059 GCA_031377545.1 Hyphomicrobiales bacterium
CGGTGCCCGGTCGCAGTTTGCAGCCTGCACAGCCGCGTTTGACGGCCGCAAGCTGTCGCTCAGCCACACGCATCCCAATGGCAAGACATCGGTTGCGGTCTATTCGAAGTGCGAACCTGACCTGATTGGGCTCCATTGCGCGGAAGGCCGCTGGCAATCGGGTGCTGAATCGGGCCCGCTCGGCCCCCGAAGCATCGGCCTCAGGGGCGGGTTGCCCTTCGCTGACTGAAGGGGCACCGCGCCATTTTCAGCATCGACATCCAGCGCCTGTTGCTGTATGCGCACCGCTCAACTCAAAAAAGCGTCCCGAAACGCTCAGGCCATAGAGCCGAAACGGAAAAAGGTTTCCCGCCATGAACATCATTGAAGCGCTCGAGAAAGAGCAGATTGCCAAGCTTGGCAAGACCATCCCCCCATTCCAGCCCGGCGACACGGTGATCGTGAACGTCAAGGTCGTCGAAGGCGAGCGCAAGCGCGTACAGGCCTATGAAGGCGTCTGCATTGCCCGTTCCGGCGGCGGCATTCAGGAGAGCTTCACGGTTCGCAAGATCTCCTATGGCGAAGGCGTGGAGCGCGTTTTCCCCGTGCACTCCCCCATGATCGACAGCATCAAGGTCGTCCGCACCGGCAAGGTGCGCCGCGCCAAGCTGTATTACCTGCGTGACCGTCGCGGCAAATCGGCCCGCATCGCCGAACGCCAGGACCACAAGCCCAGCGAGAAGAAGCCAAGCGCCTGATTGCTGTCAGCAGAGAATTCTGAAAGGCCGCCGCGAGGCGGCTTTTTTGTTGCCGGTTTTCCGGAAGCGGCGGTATGCTCAGAGAAATCAAGAATTGCGCAGGGGGAAGAGCATGACGAATTCCATCATTGATCGGCGTCTTTTCGTGGCTTCGTCCGCCGCTCTTGTCGCCGCACCTGCGATTGTCAGGGCACAGAACACCTGGCCCGCGGGACGCAGCATCAAGATCACGGTGCCATTTCCGCCGGCGGGCGCGACTGATGTGCTGGGCCGCATCATGGCCGAGCGTCTGGGCGAATACTGGGGTGCCCGTGTCGTCGTGGAGAACAAGGGCGGTGCCGGAGGCAATATCGGCGCGGAGCAGGTCGCCCGGTCCGCGCCGGATGGCGACAATATCCTGATCGCCTCCTTCGGCATGGCGGCCAATCCGGCGCTCTATTCTGCGATGACCTACGATCCGATCAAGGATTTCGATCCTGCAACGCTGATCGCCATGGTGCCCAACATCCTCGTCGCGGGAAAGCACGTGCCGTACAACACCGTGCAGGAGTTCGTGACCTACGCCAAGGCGAACCCGGGAAAGGTGACCTACGCTTCGTCAGGCATCGGCACCTCCGTGCATCTGTCGGGCGAGATTTTTCAAAGCCTCACCGGAACCAAGATGCAGCACGTCCCCTACCGGGGAGCGGCGCTGGCCGTGCAGGATATCCTCGCGGGACAGGTCGACATTATCTTCGACAACATCACCTCGACACTTCCGCAGGTCCGCGCAGGCGCGCTCAAGGGGCTGGGCATCACGACCGCCAAACGTTCAGTCCATGCGCCCGAGCTGCAACCCATCGGAGAGGTCGTGCCGGGCTATGACGTGACGTCGTGGTTTGCCTTCTTCGTGCCGAAGGGCACGCCGCGCCCGATCATTGAGCGCATCCAGGCGGATACCAAACGTGCACTTGCCGAACAGGGCACCAAGACGAAGCTGGCGGCACTGGGCGGCGAAGCCGTGGGTAGCACGCCGGAGGAGCTTGGCACCTTTCTCCGAAGCGAGACCGACAAATGGGGCAAGTTGATCCGGGAGCTCGGCATCAAGGCGAATTGAGTTGCCGGAACGCCCGCTGAACATCCTCTCGATCCAGTCCCACGTCGCCTATGGCCATGTCGGCAACGCCTCGGCGGTGTTCCCGATGCAGCGCATGGGCTGCGAGGTCTGGCCGATCCACACCGTGCAGTTCTCCAACCACACGGGCTATGCCGAGGGCTGGACGGGCCGCGTCTATGACGGGCAGATGATCGACGAGGTCGTGTCGGGCATCGCGCGTCTCGGA
>JANMFA010000414.1:0-1975 GCA_031377545.1 Hyphomicrobiales bacterium
CGCTCCTTGAGGCCGGGCATCATGGCAAGCAGGCGCTTGCGGCCCGCGTTATCCAGTGCCCTTGCGAAATCAGCCCCGCCTTCCACATGCGGGAGCATGTCCTCCAGCGCCGCAAGAAGAGCTTCGTCGTCAGCCTGCCGCATGTAGAGGCCATTGAGATTGGACAGCTTGGCAAAATCGAAGCGAGCGGCAGAACGGCCGACGTTCTTCAGGTCGAACAACTGGCTCATCTCCTCGGTTGAGAAGATTTCCTGATCGCCGTGGCTCCAGCCGAGGCGCACGAGATAGTTGCGCAGTGCGGCCGGCAGGTATCCCATGGCACGGTAGGCCTCGACGCCCAGCGCACCGTGGCGCTTCGACAGTTTGGCCCCATCCGGTCCATGGATGAGCGGAATATGTGCCATCACCGGCACATTCCAGCCGCAGGCCTGGTAAATCTGGCTCTGGCGCGCCCCGTTGGTCAGGTGGTCATCGCCCCGGATGATATGCGTGACACCCATGTCGTGATCATCCACCACCACGGCGAGCATATAGGTTGGCGTGCCGTCCGAGCGCAGCAGCACCAGATCATCCAGCTCCTTGTTGGCCCAGGTCACTTTTCCCTGCACCTGGTCTTCCACCACTGTCTCGCCTTCAATGGGTGCGCGCAGACGGATGACAGGCTTCACGCCCTCGGGAGCCGTGGACGGGTCGCGATCACGCCAGCGGCCGTCGTAGCGCATCGGCTTGCCATCGGCTTTCAGCCTCTCGCGCATCTCGGTCAGCTCTTCGGGTGTGGCATAACAGTAATAGGCATGGCCCTTCACCACGAGATCGCGGGCAACCTCGGCATGTCGTGCGGCGCGGGCGAATTGATAGATTGGCTCGCCATCCCAGCTGAGGCCGAGCCACTTCAATCCGTCGATGATTGCCTCGATGGCGTTGGTCGTCGAGCGCTCGCGATCCGTGTCCTCGATACGCAGCAGCATCTTGCCACCGTGGCGCTTGGCATAGAGCCAGTTGAACAGCGCCGTGCGACCGCCACCGATGTGCAGGAACCCGGTGGGCGAAGGGGCAAAGCGGGTGACCACGGGCGTCTGCATCAGGAACTTCCTTAAATTTCAGGGGTTTCACACGGGAATCGGCATCCTGACGCGTGAAGCGCCCCGCTGTAGCATGGGAACCTTGGCACGTTAAGGGTGGCGTGGTGGTGGGCAGGTCCGGGGACCGGCGGGCGGGAGCGACGGCAGCGGTGATGCCAGGCGGCGGCATTGCACCGGGGCTCTGGCTGCGCCGTCTGCGCGCCGCAACAGGCGAGGCGCTTGATCTCAGGGCGGCGTTTCTGGCGGAGGTGGATGCGCGGCGGCTGTTCCTTTGGCTGCCGGTCTGCATGGGTGCTGGCGTGGTCCTGTACTTCGTCGCCGAAGGCGTGCCTTTGCCGTGGCCCGCCCTCGCGGTGGCAAGCGTGCTCCTCGGCCTCGCTTGGCGCATGCGGGCGCGGTTGCTGGCGCCTGTTGTGTGTGTCGGGGCGGCCTTTGTGTTTCTGGGATTTGGCGCGATGGCGCTGCGGACGATTCTCGTCGCTGCGCCGGTGCTTGATCGCCCGGTATTTGCCAGAGTGGTTGCTTTTGTCGAGACCGTCGACGCTGGTCCGAATGGCGGACGCATGGTGCTGGTGGTGACGCGCTTCGAGGCCGCGTTTCCCGTGGTCAATCCGCAACGGTTGCGGGCGACGTTCAAGGGGCCAGGACCGCGTGCGGGCGATCATATCGCCGGTCAGGTGCGGCTGATGCCTCCACCGCAACCGGCCTTTCCCGGCGGCTATGACTTTGCGCGCGATGCCTATTTTCTTGGGCTTGGTGCTGTTGGCCGCTGGATCGGGCCGATGGCGCTGACGCCCCAGACGCAGCCGGCCGGGATTGGGATTCAGGTGACGGCGGCCATCGACAATGCACGCACCGACATGACCAACCGCATCGCGCGGGCCATCGGTGGG
>JANMFA010000488.1:0-4524 GCA_031377545.1 Hyphomicrobiales bacterium
GTCGTCCAGCGTGGTCTGGGTGGGCGTATAGGGGAAAAGGGGCTGAAAGGGAAGGGGGCTTATCGTTTACACGCAGCAGTCCCTTCACCCCGTTTCTTGACGGGGTGAAGGGTAGCACGTCGATTACCAGCCGTAGCCGTAGCCACGCGGCTGGTGATGTCCATAGCCGTGCCCATAGAGGCGCGGGCGGCCATAGCCGTAGTGGTTCTGCGGCTGCACATAACCGAACTTCTCATGGAAGCGCGCCGAGAGTTGTGCCTGCTTGCGCAGGATGCGCGGGTCCACATACTGTGGCTGCGGGGCATAGTGCTGGCGGTAGCCGTAACCACCGTGGCCGTAGCCGTAACCTTGCGCCTGTGCGTCAGCGGGCGCGAGGGTGAGCAGACCGCCCGCGAGGGCAACTGCGAGTGCGGCAACCTTGAACGTGGACATTGTCGTGTCTCCCCGCCGGGTGCTTCATCCGGCATGGGGTGGGTTCTAACGGCTAGGGGCTGAACGGAAATCCAATCCATCTTGCAGCAAATTGACAGGAATTGCAGTCCAGTTGGTTCCCCAACCAAACTTCACACACCCGTCCACGCCCTTTTCTGCGATGCACTGAGGAAGAGGGGGCGCGTGGCAACTACCAGTCGTACCGATCGCGGCGCGGCTGGCGGTAGCCGTAACCGTCGTCACGTCGGCGGCCATAGTCATATTGTGGCTGGGGTTGAACATAGCCGTACTTTTCGTGGAAACGACGCGCCAACTGTGCCTGCTTGCGTGCGATCCGCGGGTCCACATATTGCGGTTGCGGAGCATAGCGCTGGCGCGGTTGATACTGGCGTTCGCCATAGTCATAGCCGTAGCCTTGCGCCTGGGTTGTGGTCGGCGCGAGAGTGAAAAGACCGACTGCGAGGGCAGCCGCGAAGGCTGCTGTCTTGAGTATCGACATCGATTTCATCTCCTTGCCGGAGTTTTTTCCGGAATGTCTGCGGTTCGCGGTGAGGTTGGTGAATGGACAATCAACCGCATCAAAGGGCAACTGATGGCACGCGTTTTGGTTCCGTGGCGCCACTGCTGTATTGACACGGCATTCCGCCCCGCCTCTTTCGGAAATACATTTTTCACGCAGCGAGCCCCTTCCATGCACACCGCCGCCGAGATCGACGACAAGCGCCTGATCCGCGAGCTTCTGGAGAACTGGGTGGTGTGGCGTGATGCAGGCCTGTGGGACCGGTTCTGCACGGTCTGGCACGATGATGCTATCATGATGGCGACGTGGTTTCAGGGGCCGGCCAGCGAATTCATCAAGGTATCGCAGGCGGGCTGGGCAAAGGGCGTCAGTATCCTGCATTTCCTGGGCGGAACTTCCATCGATCTGGCGGGCCACCGCGCGATTGCGCAGACCAAGATGACGATCTCCCAACGTGGCCTGATGGAAGGCGAGATGGCGGACATCGTCTGCACCGGTCGGTTCTATGACTTCCTCGAGAAGCGGGACGGTCGCTGGGGTATCGTACTGCGTCAGCCGATCTACGAACGTGACCGTGCGTCGCCGGTGGACCCCTCGGCGCGCATTGTGCTGGACCAGGCGCTGCTGGAGCGCTTTCCTCCGGGCTACCGGCACCTCGCCTATGTGCAGACGCAGATCGGCTACACTGTGAAACCGGACATGCCGGGCCTGAAGGGGCCGGAAGTGGAAGCTCTGTACGCGCGCGGGGAGGCTTGGCTGGGCGGACATCCGCTGTCCTCGGCGTGAAAGCGCCCCATCGGGAGTCATACAACCGTCGTTGAACTGTCGCGACTGAGTCATCCCTGAGATTCATCCCCTTACTCCATCGCTGGCGAATCGATGGAGGACCGCATGATCCGCTGCTTGCTGCTTGTGGTGTTCTGGAGCGCCCTTTCCGGACCTTCGTTTGCGGATCCGCAGATCAAGGTTCTCTCCTTCAACATCTGGGGCGGCGGGCTGCATCAGGGCAGACCGCTCGAGCATACCGTGGCAGCCATCCGCGCTACCGGCGCTGATGTCATCGGCCTGCAGGAGGTCCATCATCTTGGCGGCGGCTGCGCTTCGCAATCTTGCGCCGATCTGAACCCGGGCATCGCGTGCCGGATCGCCCGCGAACTGGACTTTTACTGCCATGAGCAGGTGGCTCCCTCGATCCACGGTCTCAACGCGGTTCTGAGCCGTTACCCCATCACCGGTCACACCCAAAGTGGCCTGGGCGTCCGCATAGGCATCGACGGAAACGAGATCAAACTCTTCAATCTGCATCTGCTAGACGCGCCCTACCAGCCCTATCAGCTCACGGGGATCGCCTATGCGGGGGCTCCATTCATCGCGACGGAAGAGCAGGCCATAGCGGTCGCTGTCGCGGCGCGAAGCAAGACCATTGACGCGCTGGAGCGCGATCTGGAAACGGCAGGCGATGGCGCTGTTCTGGTCACAGGTGACTTCAACGAGCCATCGTTCCGTGACTGGACATCACGGGCTGCCGCCATCCGCCGCCACCCGATCGCCGTCGCCTGGCCGACCACGCGGCGGATCGAAGCGCTGGGCTTCACCGACACCTATCGCTCGGTCTTTCCTGACGAGATCACGCACCCCGGCGAGACATGGACCGTGCTGCCAGGCGTTGCCGAACACCATGACCGGATTGACTTTATCTTTGCCAGAGGCCCAGGCCTCAGAGTTGAATCCGCCGCAGTCATTGGTGAGCGAACCCCGCAAGCTGATCTCGTCATGACACCATGGCCATCCGACCACAGGGCCGTGCTTGCGACGTTGCGGTTTGGACCGCAGATGCAGGTCAAAGCAGAACGATAGGGACAGCCTGGCGAGGCACGGGATGCGCCATCCGGCCCGATACGGGTTCCGACATCAGATCGCCGAACTCGTTTGGAGTCACCCTCCGACAGCGCCAGTTCCGGAATGTCTGTAGGCGCGCCAACGCCGAAATCCCGCATCGGTCCGCGCCAGCTGTGCAAGACCGACGATTCCGCTCTTCCCCATCGGTCAGAACTTGCTAGCGTGACCCACGAAGTAACCTGGGGGCGATTTTATGAAATTCACTGCTGCACTTTCGCTGACGGCGGCTCTGTTCGCCATCGGTGCCGACGCCGTACTGGCGCAGAGCCGGACGAAGGCCACTTTCAACATCTATGCCTCGTTGCAGATGTCCGATCCGCGCTACATCCAAAAGGGCAATGTGATGCTGAGCAAGCTGGAACGCTGCGGCATTGAGGTGCAAACCGACGAAACGCGCAATCTACCCGACTTGGCTCCAGACCTCTACATCGTGTTCTCGGGTCCGCACCGGTCGGCCCAGGAAGCGCGGGCTGCGCTCGACAAGGCCAGATCCTGTGGCGTCGAAGGATACTCCCGTTCTAGCCGCCGGATCGGTGACTGAACGGACACCCCACTTTGGGATGACAGGGCACACAAGATGCCCAGCGATGCAACAAGAGAACCGCCATGCAGTTTCACATCAACGGATTCGAGCCCGGCGACCCGGAGGTTCACGATCCTGCGGAGAAATTTCAATCGTTCGGCGCAGCCGGGCCTTTGCCGGAGGAGGTTGATGTTCTGATCGTCGGGTGCGGCCCTGCGGGGCTGACACTCGCGGCGCAGCTGGCGGCATTTCCCGAGATTCGAACCTGTATCGTCGAGCAGAAGCCCGGGCGGCTGTTTCGCGGCCAGGCCGATGGAATCGCCTGCCGCACGATGGAGATGTTCCACGCCTTCGGCTTCAGCGATCGCGTGCTCAGGGAAGCCTACTGGGTCAACGAAACAGCGTTCTGGAAGCCTGACGCCCGCGAAACCGACCGGATTGCCCGCAGCGGCCGCATCGATGACACGGAGGAGGGGCTTTCGGAATTCCCGCATGTGATACTCAATCAGGCGCGGGTGCATGATTTCTACCTCGATGCCATGCGCAAGGCGCCCGCGATGCTGGAACCGCATTATGCGCGCAGGCTGGTGGACTTGCAGCTGGACCCGACGGATTCCACGCAAAGGGTGACGGTTCGGCTGGAGCGCCTCGACCCTTCCCATGAAGGCAGGATCGAAACGGTGAAGGCCCGCTATGTCGTTGGCTGTGATGGTGCGCGCAGCGCAGTGCGCCAGTCCATCGGGCTCACACTCGAGGGTGATTCCGCCAACAAGGCCTGGGGCGTCATGGATGTGCTCGCCGTCACGGATTTTCCCGATATCCGCCTCAAGTGCCTTGTCCAGTCGGCAACGGCTGGCAGCATGGTCATCATCCCGCGCGAAGGCGGCTATCTCGTGCGCCTTTATGTAGAGATGGAAACGCTGGCGGCGGGCGAGCGGGTCAGGAACCGCAGCATTACGGCGGAAGCGCTGGTGGCCGCCGCGCAGCGCATCCTCAGCCCCTACACGCTCGACGTGAAGGAAATCGCCTGGTGGTCAGTCTATGAGATCGGCCAGCGGCTATCGCCAAAGTTCGACGATGTGCCGGCGGGCGGCGAAGCCAGTCAACTGCCCCGCGTGTTCATCGCGGGTGACGCCTGCCACACCCACAG
>JANMFA010000499.1:0-3968 GCA_031377545.1 Hyphomicrobiales bacterium
CGAGCGGATGGTCTCGAAATTCTCGCTCGACCTGACAGAGCCGGAATGGGCTCTGGGTTTCCATTTTGATATCGTCCTGCGCGGTCGTGATGCCACGCCAATGGAAGAGCCGCACGATGACTGACGCCGCACCCAAGCGCCCGGCAGGCCTCACGCCTTCCCAGACCGTTGGGCCGTTCTTCCACTACATGATGACGCCGCACGCCTATGATGTGCCTGAACTGTTCGTCACCAATCTCGCGGATGGCACGGGGCTGACCGATACGCTGCGCATCGAGGGGCGCATGCTCGACGCTGATGATGTGCCGATGACCGACGTGCTGCTGGAAATCTGGCAGGCCGATGCCACCGGAGCCTACGCCACGACAGAGGCGACACTGGAGGGCAACCGCCGTCCGTTCCACGGCTTTGGCCGCTGCGACAGCGACAAGACCGGCACCTTCCGTTTTACCACGGTCAAGCCAGGCCGCGTTCCGGGTGCCGATGGCAAGCTGCAGGCTCCGCATATCGCGGTGACGGTACTGGGGCGCGGGCTGCTGAAGCATCTGACGACGCGCTTCTACTTCGAGGGTGATCCGGCGAATGCGGAGGACGCTGTGCTGAAGCTTGTGCCTGCTGCCCGGCGCGAGACACTGATGTTCAAGCGGGGCACCGATGGCGTCTGGCGCTGCGACATTAGGCTAGGCGGCGATCGGGAGACCGTGTTCTTCGGGGTGTAAGGGCAGCTGCTGCCCCTCTCCCCCCCAAGGAGGGAGGGATAACTCACCCTACACATGCAGAAACCGGTCAACCTCTGTCCGCTGCGACCGCATCTCCGCCGATGTACCGGTCCAGACCACGCGTCCTTTCTCGATCACGACGTGGCGGTTTGCCAGTGGCAGCAAGGCCTCGAGATGCTTGTCGATCACGAGGATGCTCTGTCCTTCATCACGCAATTGCGCCAGAGCCGCCCAGATCTCCGCGCGGATGAGCGGAGCCAGACCCTCGGTCGCTTCGTCGAGGATCAGCAGCTTGGGATTGGTCATCAGCGCGCGTCCGATGGCAAGCATCTGCTGTTCGCCGCCTGACAGCTGGTTGCCGAAATTCCCCTGCCGTTCTTTCAGGCGCGGAAAGAAGGCATAGACGGTGTCGAGCGTATAGCGACCCTGGCAGCTGCGGTTTGCGGCGGTCGCAACGAGGTTCTCCTCGACCGTCAGGGTCGGAAAGATCTGCCGTCCCTCCGGCACGAGGCCAAGACCTGCCTGCGCGATGCGATAGGGGGGAGCACCGGTCAGCACCTTGCCGTCGAAGCGGATGGCACCGCTCGTCGCCGGCATCAGTCCCATGATCGTGCGGATCGTGGTGGTCTTGCCCATGCCGTTGCGTCCGAGCAGGCTGACCACCTCACCCGATGCAACGGCGAAGCCAATGTCGAACAACACCGGCGCGGGACCATAACGGGCCTGAAGTGCGGAGACCTCAAGCATGGGTTTCCTCCTCGCCAAGATAGGCCTCGCGGACCTGGCGGTTGGCACGGATCTCGGCAGGCGTTCCTGTGGCGATGATCCTGCCATAGACCAGCACCGAGACCCGGTCCGCCACCCGGAAGACGGCATCCATGTCATGCTCCACCAGCAACATGGGAATCCTGGCCTTCAGCCGCATCATGAGGGCGATCAACCGCTGACCTTCATCATGCCCGGCACCTGCCATGGGCTCGTCCAGCAGCATCACCCTGGGCTGCATGGCCAGCGCAATGGCGCATTCCAGAGCACGCTTCTCGCCATGTGAAAGGACACCCGCCGTGATCTCGGCCCGCTCCGCCAGACCGACCTCCGCCAGCATCGCGAGCGCCTGGCTGTTGAGTGTTTCCTCCCCGGAGGCATGGCCGAAGAACCGGAAGCTGGAGCCGGAACGGGCCTGCACAGCCAGCGCCACGTTTTCCAGCGCCGAGAATCCCGGCAGAACTGACGTGATCTGGAAGGAGCGGGTCAGACCCGACCGTGCGCGCCTGTCCGGTGGGAGCCGCGTGACATCCGTGCCAGCCAGAAACACCTGTCCGGCGTCGGGTTGCAGAAAGCCCGAGATCTGGTGAATCAGCGTTGTCTTGCCTGCTCCATTGGGTCCGATGACAGCATGGATCTCGCCTGGAAGGACATCGAGCGAGACATCGTCGGTCACACGAAGGCCACCGAAATTCTTGCGCAGGCCGCGCAGCGAGAGAACAGCATCAGCCAGGAAGGCGTCAGTCATGCCGACCTCCCGTCACGCGCTGGATAAAGCCCAGGATACCGCCCTTCATGAACAGCACGATCAGCACAAGCATGGGGCCAAAGATCACCTTCCAGTGCTCTGTGAAGCCTGACAGCCATTCCTCCAGCAGCAGGAACGCCGCGGCACCGATGATGGCACCATGCAGCGAGCCGATCCCCCCCATCACAACCATAACGATCAGTTCACCCGAGCGCTGCCAGGACATATAGGCCGGACTGACAAACTCCGTGAGATTGGCCAGCAGAAAACCGGACAACCCGCCGATCATCCCGGAGATGACATAGGCCGCCAGCTGATAGGGATACGGACTGAAGCCGATGGCCTGCATCCGCTGCGGGTTCTGTTTGGCTCCTTGCAGCACACGCCCGAAGCGTGAAGCCACGATGGTCCGGCACAGCCCATAGACGCCAATCAGGCACAACAACACCACGTAGTAGAACACACGGTCGTCCTTCAGCAGCTTGCCGCCCATGACAAGCGAGCGCGCCGCAACAGTAAGGCCGTCATCGCCGCCATAGGCCCTCAGGGACGAGGCGGTGTAGAAAGCCATCTGTCCAAAGGCCAGCGTGATCATGATGAAATAGACGCCCTTCGTCCGGAGCGAGATGGCGCCGGTGATCAGCGCGAACAGGGCCGAAGCGGCAAGTGCCGCCAGCAGACCCGTCAAAAATCCGTCATGGCCGTGCGAAGCCAGGATGCCCATCGCATAGGCCCCGATGCCGATGAAGGCGGCATGGCCGAAGGACACCAGCGCGCCAAAGCCCAGGATGAGATCAAGCGCGATGGCCGCAATCGCCAGGATCATCACGCGCGAGATCAGGCTCAGGACATAGCCGTCGCGGATGAACAGTCCAAGCAGCGGGATCGCCGCCAGAGCTGCAAAGAGAATGAAGGGGATGATCCTGGAGGAGCGCAGCACTCAGCGACCCTTCGCAGGAAACAGGCCGGATGGCCGGAAGAAAAGCACTGCTGCCATCAACACATAGATCAGCATCGAGGAGATGGCAGGTCCGACCGCACGGGCGTTTGATGGCCCCATGCCGAAACTGCGCAGGATATCCACGGTGAACGAGCGCCCCAGCGTATCAACAAGACCAATGAGGATCGCCGCGATGAACGCGCCCCTGATGGAGCCGATACCGCCGATGACGATGACTACGAAGGCGAGGATGAGGATCTGGTCGCCCATGCCCGGCTCCACCGAGAGGATCGGCGCGATCATGATTCCGGCAAATCCCGCCAGCATGGCACCAAACCCGAAAACGATCATGAAAAGGCGGCGGATATCGACGCCGAGCGCCGACACCATTGGCGCGTTGGTGGAACCCGCCCGGATGAGCATCCCGACGCGGGTGTGGTTGATGACAAGGTGCAATGCCAGCGCCACTGCCAGCCCTGACCCGATGATGGCGAGACGATACGTCGGGTAAAGCACGCCCTGGGCGAGCGCGATCGACCCCTGCATGATTTCTGGCACGGGCACGCTGAGCGGTGCCGCGCCCCAGACGATCTTCACGCCCTGATTGAGAAACATGATGATCCCGAAGGTGGCGAGCACCTGTTCGAGATGGTCGCGGTCATAGAGATGCCGGAACACCACAACCTCCAGCACCAGCCCCAGGATCATCGCGGCGAGCAGCGCCAGCGGCAGGGCCAGGAAAAGATTGCCCGTGAGTGCGGTGAAGGTGACCGCGAGATACGCCCCCAGCATGTAT
>JANMFA010000550.1:0-3014 GCA_031377545.1 Hyphomicrobiales bacterium
GGCGACCTCCCAGATGACGAAGAAACCCAAGGTGAAAACAACCGGAGCCAGGCGCAGGGACAGGGATTTGGTCATGCTACTGTTCTCATGCTGCTGTTCTCATACTACTGTTCTCGCATCCTTGATCAAGCCGCGCAGATCATGGACGATTTCCGCAAAGGCCGGCGTGTAGGTGACCTCCAGATCACGCGGGCGCGGCAACATGATTTCGCGCTCGGCAATGATACGGCCGGGCCGTGCGCTCATGCAGAAAACACGGTCCGCCAGGAAAACCGCCTCGCGCAGATCATGTGTCACCAGCACGACCGTGAATTTTTTCAAGGCATGCAGATCGCGGATCACGCACCACAATTCCTCGCGGGTAAAGGCATCGAGCGCGCCAAAGGGCTCGTCCAGCATCAGCAATTTGGGCTCATGAATCAGCGAACGGCACAGCGAAGCCCGCTGCTGCATTCCGCCCGAAAGCTGCCAGGGAAATTTCTGGCCCATGCCCTTGAGGCCGACCGTGGTGAGCAGCGCTTCTGCTTTCTCCACATATTCCGCCTTGTTCGAGCGCAGGCGCGAACGGTGGGGCTGCACGATCTCGAGCGGCAGCATGATGTTGTCGAGCACGGTGCGCCATGGCAGCATGACCGGGTTCTGGAACGCCATGCCAGCGATCTTGACCGGCTTCGAAACCCTGGCTCCGTCGACGATCACCTGACCCTTCTGCGGAAATTGCAGGCCCGTTGCCAGCTTCATCAGCGTGGACTTGCCGCAACCCGACGGGCCAACGACAGCAGAGAACTCACCCTCGTTGACCTTGATGTTCAGGCCTTCGACGGCAAGCGTGGCAGTCCCCCCGGCCTGTCCGCCGTAGGTGTGGGTCACGTCGGTGAGTTCGATAAAGGGCATAGGGGGGCACCTTTCCTTCTCCCCCTGAGGGAGAAGGTGGTCGCCGGATGGCGACCGGATGAGGGGTCACGCAGTTCCGAGAGGTCAAGGCAACCCCTCATCCGCCTGCCGGTGCAGACAAATTTATGCAGTCTGCATAAACTTGCTGCGGGTGGGCACCTTCTCCCGCAAGGGGAGAAGGAAAGTTAAGGCATCAATCCAGCTTGCGATCGGCAGCCGCGGGCAGGAACGTGTCCACGAAAGCCGCACCGGCCTTCGCCTTGTCCTTGTACTGGAACGTCAGGCCGATCTGGTCGAGCGCAGCCGCCCAGCGGGTGGCATCAATGCCGCCGAAGCCGTTTGCCTTCACCCAGGGCGTCGTCACGTTCATGTCGAGCGTCATCTTCAGGCGCTCGAGTTCCACCTCGCGCTTGGCGACATCGTTGCGCTTGATCACGCTGTCGATCGCGCCATCCGGGTTCTTCACCACGTCCTTGACCGAGCGGGTCAGCGCCCGGAGGAACTTGCGCACTCCTTCGGGGTTCTCGGCCATCATCTTCGGCGAAACCATCACCACATTGCCATAGAGCTGTACGCCGTAGTCGCTCATCAGCAGGAGCGAAATGTCCTCGACCGGAACGCCGCGCGACTTCAGGTTGATGAACGACGAATTGGAGAAGCCGAACACGGCGTCCACCTCGCCGGAAGCCAGCATCGGCTCACGCACCGGGAAGCCGACGTTCTCGAACTTCATGCCGCTGTCGTCCAGCTTGTTCACCGCCTTGAAGATGGGCCACTGCGCATAGGCTGCATCTGCCGCCGGTGCGCCGAACTTCTTGCCTTCGAGGCTCTTGATCTCGGTCGTCACGCCGCGCGACTTGCGGCCCACGATGGAAAACGGCGGGCGGTCATAGACCATCATCACGGCCTTCACATCGACCGTCGGGTTCTCGTCCCGGAAGCGAATGAGCGAGTTCACATCGCCGAACCCGATGTCATAGGTGTTGGACGCCACACGCGGGATCGCTTCGCGCGAGCCGTTGCCGGTGTCGACCGTGACATCGAGACCTTCCGCTGTGAAGAACCCCTTGTCGATCGCATTGGCGAACAGCGCCGACGGACCTTCAAAGCGCCAGTCAAGCGTCATGCGGATCTTGGTTGGGGCCTGCGCAAATGCGGGGGTGCCCAGAACAAGGGCAGCAGTGGCAGCAAGTGCGGTGCGGCGGGAAAGATGCAACACGGGGAGTTCCTCCTGAAAAAACACGTTTGATCTGGCGATAGTACCTAGAGCATGAACGGGCAATGGCTAGCCTGCTGTGATTGGAGCAAAATCCGCGCCAATGACACCAATTCGGCCTTCATCGGGCCAGCCACCGCCCAACGGAGACAATGACGGGCCGCGCTTATCCGAAAAAATACGGATGCCGCCCTTGAATTGCCACAATCTCGCTCCATTTCGATCTTGTCGTTCCGGGCCCCTCTGACGCGGTTCATCCGTGTGATGTCGGATTTGACGTTCTGAAATCTGGCCCGGTTGCGACAATTCCATTCATTAGGCGCTCTTTGAGAGTGTGTGGGTTGCGATAGCCGGCCATCATTTGAAGGATGGCAACATGCCCGCAATGTTTATGACTGAATGGCTCGACAAGCCGATCTGGATGTGGATCGGCTTCATGGGCATCGTCGTCTTACTTCTCGCCTTCGACCTCGGCGTCCTCAACAAGAAGGACAAGGAAATGGGCATCGCCGAGAGCCTCTGGCTTTCCGCGTTCTATTTCGCCTTTTCCTGCGCTTACGGCGCTGCCGTCTGGTGGGCCTATTCCGCCGGCGCCTTGACCACCTCTGATGGCGTGCATGCCGGCATCGCCTTCTTTACCGGCTTCTTCATCGAAAAAGCCCTGTCCATCGACAATGTCTTTGTTATCTCGCTGATTTTCGGCTTTTTTGCCATTCCGCGCAAGTACCAGTACCGCGCCCTCGTCTGGGGTATCATCGGGGTCATCGTTCTGCGCGGCATCATGATCGCGATCGGTGCCGAACTGATTTCAAACTACAAGTGGATGACGCTGGTCTTTGCGGCGTTTTTGATCGCTACCGGCATCAAGATGCTGGTGGCTAAGGACGGCGACACCGACGTTTCG
>JANMFA010000556.1:0-9479 GCA_031377545.1 Hyphomicrobiales bacterium
GGCACGCTGACTTGGCCGCGGCTTGCCGCGCAAACCGGTTGACGCCTCGGCACGAAAGCTGAATAAGGCCCAGACCGGGCGCTTAGCTCAGCGGTAGAGCACTACCTTGACATGGTAGGGGTCACAGGTTCGATCCCTGTAGCGCCCACCATCTCCATCCTCACGTATCTGGAATTCCCGCCATCGGGACCCGCCCCGCAGGGGTTCCGATCGGTGCGGTGTATCGTCTGATTGTCGGCGTCCGGATCAGATCGTCTGGCCAACATGGGCTTTCTGCAGGAACGGCCCGATGATCTCGCGCAATTCCCGGGCCCGGTCGCCGACGCCGTTTCCGTGTCCCGGCCCGATGGCTTCGATTGCCTGGAAGCATTCGTGACCGCGGCTATTTCCTGCGTTGCCTTGGACGTCTGGGTGGCCAGTTCCATGACCTCCGAGGCGACGACAGCGAACCCGCGCCCGGCATCACCCGCCCGTGCCGCCTCGATCGTCGCGTTCAGCAATGATCCCGATCACGGACTCCAGCGGTGTCGTAAAATGACCAAGCCGGATGCGGGGGTAACGTGCAAGGTCTTGGATTGATGGCCAGATTAAGAGTGATTGTCAGGGCCTGACACGCTTGCGCGCTAGCGCCACGTAGCTCCGACAATCCAAGTTTTTGTCAAACCGGCACTCTTTTGCGATGGGGCAATCCGCTGGCCGACGCGGTTTGCATTTCCTCGGCGATGACATCGGCTATCTCACCGCAGGCCTTCTGCGGGAGGTCGAGCGGGATGCGCATGTCGCACAGCCGTTCAAGCGTGCGCAGTGTCGAGGGCGGCGTGTAGGGATTGGCGAGATAGCCCCACTGGCCCGACAGGGACGTGTAGCCCTTGGGTTCGAGGCTGCCGAACCATTTGAGAAAAACGCCTCTTTCGCGGCAGCGGTCGAGGAAGGCCTGGAAGGGTTGATCCTCAAGGCCGGCCACCCGGAACTGGATCGAGCTCTGCACATAGGCTTCCGCCTGCGGCCGGTGCGGCAACTCGATGCCGTCGATGACCGCAAGCCGTGCCGCCAGCCGATCATGTCGGTCGTTCCAGACCCGTGCCCGCTCGGGCAGAAGCGCCAGCTGTGGACGGGAAATGGCCGCAACGAGGTTGGACATCCGCATGGAATAGTTTGGCGTGATCGCCTTCCAGCGCGCGAACACAGCTTCCGATGGCCGAACGCGGTGTTGCCCGTAGAGCATGTAGCTGCCGGAATAGAGAATTGCCCGCGCTGCGATGTCCTCGTCATCGGTGACGAGAAGGCCGCCCTCTCCCCCATTCACATGCTTGTAGGCCTGCAAGCTGAAACACCCGACCTTGCCGAAGGTGCCGGTGGGCTTGCCTGCCCAGAACGCACCCATGGTGTGGGCACAATCCTCGATGACCGTGATGCCAAGGCGGTTGGCCAGATCCACCAAAGCCGTCATGTCCGCGATATGCCCACGCATGTGGGACAAAAGCAGATGCCGCGCGCCGCTCTCCTTCGCCTTGCGCTCAAGGTCCTGCAAATCGATGGTCAGATCGGATGTAATCTCGACGAGCACGTGCTCGGCCCCGGCATGCGCCACGGCTCCCGGTACGGGTGCCAGAGTGAAGGCATTCATCAGCACCTTGTCGCCTGGATTCACACCTGAGCACAGCAGGGCCATGAACATCGTGCTGCCGCATGAATTCATGGCCACGCAATAGCGCGCGCCGACCGACGTCGCGAATTCCTCCTCGAGGAGCGACACCTCTGAACGATCACCCAGCGTCTCGCCATAGCGGTGCAGCCAACCGGAGCGCAGCACCTCGACCGCCCGGGTGATGCCCTCTTCCGGAATCGACGGCGGTTGCGAGAGATCGATCTTCAATGCGTGCCTGTCCATGTCAGTCTGCTCAGCCTGTAACGGGCTGGCCCTTGTCGAAGCTTTGCTGCGGAAAGAACTTGTGCAGGCGGATGTCGGCGGACCTTGCATGCCCCTCCATGCCCTCCACGCGCGAGATGCGCGCGGTCGCCAGTGCCACATCGCGTGAGCCGTCACGCGTCATCTGCTGCCAGCTCAAGGGCTTGAGGAACTTGTGCACGGACAGTCCGGCCGAGTAGCGACCTGCAGCCTTTGTGGGCAGGATGTGGTTGGGGCCCGTGGCCTTGTCGCCGAACGCCACGGTTGTTTCCTCGCCGAGAAACAACGATCCGTAGTTGGTGAGGTTCTGCTTCCACCAGTCCAGATCCCTGGTCTGGACCTGCAAGTGCTCGCAGCAGTACTCATCCGAGACCACGACCAGTTCCTCCCGCGTGGTGGCGACGATCACCTCGCCATAGTCACGCCAGGCGGCAGTCGCCGCGTCTTTGGCCGGGCCTGGCAAGGTTTCGATCAGGGCGGGAATGCGCTCCATGACCGCGCGGCCCAACGCTTCCGATGTCGTGAACACCCAGCCAGGGCTCTCGTGGCCATGTTCGATCTGGCCGACGATATCGGCGGCCACGATATCGGGGTCCGCCGTTTCATCCGCAATCACGGCGACCTCGGACGGGCCGGCAAACACGTCGATCCCCACCTGGCCGAACAGCATGCGCTTGGCTTCCGCCACGTATTTGTTGCCGGGGCCGACAATGACATCCGCGGGCTTGCCGGTGAACAGCCCGTGCGCCATTGCGGCAACGGCCTGCACGCCGCCGAGAGTCATGACGATATCGGCACCGGCGACCTTCATCGCGTAGAGCACGTAAGGGTGGATGCCTTCACCGCGATAGGGCGTTGAGCAGGCGATGACCGTCTTGACACCTGCGGCACGGGCCGTGGCGATCGACATGTAAGCGGAGGCGATATGCGCATAGCGCCCGGTCGGGACGTAGCACCCCGCGACATTGATGGGGATGAGACGCTGGCCGGCCTTCACACCCGGCGAAAGCTCGACCTCGAAGTCCTGGATGCTGGCACGCTGTGCATCCGCGAAACGACGGACGCGCGCTGCAGCATATTCAATGTCACGCTTCAGCCCCTCCGGCAGGTCGCGCGTGCGCCTGTCGATCTCGTCTGCTGTAACGATGATGTCACCGCTCCACTTGTCGAGCTTCAGCGCATAGTCACGCACAGCCTGTTCGCCACCCGCCGAGATCGTCGCCAGCATATCGGTGACAACAGCGCGCGCATTGTCAGTCTCAGTTTCGGGAGTTTTCGCGGCTTTCTTCAGATAGGTCACGGCCATGGTTCTTGTCCTTGAGTGGCGTCGTCAATGCTTGCGGATAATCTGGCCCGAACGGGCTTCGGTAAGCGCGCCGTCACGTAGCGCGAACACGCCATTGACAAGCACATGGCGGATTCCGCTGGGCGGATTGCTGGGTGATTTCAGAGAAGTGCGATCAGCAAGGGTGCCGGGATCGAACACCACAAGATCGGCGTGCTTGCCCGGCTCGATCCGGCCCCTGTCACGGATTCCGGCGCGGTCGGCGGCATAGGATGTCAGGCGTCGGACAGCTTCCGACAGCGACATCAACTGCCGCTCCTCGGCAAAGTTCTTGATGAAGCGCGCGGTCCAGCCCCACGTCGAGGGGGACCAGCGCATGTCGCCGAGAGGCGGGCGTGACGACAAGGTCAGCGTGTCGGAGATGATGCCGCACATCGGATGGCGCATCAACAGATTCTGGTCGGCATCGCTGAACTGGCGCGCCAGCCAGGTCAGGCCGAACAGACCTTCGCCTTCCTCGCGCAGGATATCAAGCGCTGCGTCATAGGGATCGCAACCGCGCTGGCGTCCGATCTCTGCAAAATCGAGGCCCACCAGGTCCGGGTTGCCGATGGAATTGAACAGAACAATGTCGGTCCAGCGGCGCTCCTTGACCAGCTTCCACATCGGATCCGGATTGGCCTTGATGCGCGCGCGCGCATCCGGATCCGCTAACCGCGACAGGACCGCATCAATACCGCCCACGAAGGCCCATGGCGGCAGCAGTGACGACATGGTCGTCGGTCCGAAATTGTGCGGAATGACATCGAAGGCGACATCGACGCCGCTGCTCTGGGTCCACTCGATCATCTCGACCATATGGCTGGCGGCACCTTGCGGAGCGCCGAACTTTGGCGAAATGTGCGAAATCTGCAGCCGCGCGCCCGTCAGCCTTGCCGCTCCGAGCGCCTCACCCAGCCCGACCTCATACCAGTAGTCGCGGTTGCGGACATGCGTGGCATAAAGCCGGTCGCGTTTGGCCACATCGCCAACCAGCTCGACAATTTCGTGAGAGGCAGCAGCATTGCCAGGAGCATATTCCAGTCCGGTGGTAAAACCGATGGCGCCGGCATCCAGTGCCTCTGCCAGCAAATCGCGCATGGCGCTGATCTCGGAGGCATCCGCCGCCTGCTGCGGCTCTTCCATCACGCACAGGCGCAATGCTCCGTGCCCGACAAAGGCCGCGACATTGACCGCCGGACGGGCCTCCTCAAGGCGTTCCAGATAACCGCCGAAGCTGGTCCAGCTGAACGCAACACTTGGATGATGGCCGAAGGTTTGTCGGGCAATGCGGTCGACACGCAGGGCAGGAGCGCAGGAATGTCCGCAATTGCCGACGATTTCGGTTGTGACGCCCTGTCTGATCTGGCTCTCCGCCGAGCCGTCGACAAGCAGCGTAAAATCCGAGTGGGTATGAATGTCTATGAAGCCGGGAGCGACGACAAGCCCGTCAATGCTGATCCGCTCGTGATCATCGCTCACCACAACGCCTGGCCCCACAGCGACGATCACGCCATCGATCACCGCCACATCCCCCCGGGTGGGAGATCCGCCATTCCCGTCAAGAATGATGCCGTTTTGCAAGACCAGAGGCCTGTTCATTGCCCACCAGACGCGGTTCGGAGGCTTGCTATCCGTCCTTCGGGAACGGAGAGCATGGAGACCGGGCGAAACCTTCGCCCGGCCATCGTTACGGTCCGAGTACGCGGCTCACTTGCCCATGGCGAAGTCGCGCAGCTTTGGGTCAGCCATGATACGCTTCAGCGGCTCATCCGTCAGAAAGCTTGCCGCAGCTGGGGCAGCCTGGATGGTGCCGACCGAGACAAGGAATTCGCCAAGGCCACTGAACCAGCCATCGACTGTCGACGGTGCATTGTTGGCGCGCGCAAAGAGCTTGGCCTGATCTTCAAGTGTGAAGGTCGGGCGACGATCGATCTCCGCATTGAGCGCCTTTTCCGAAACTTCGACGCCGCCTGCCTTGTAGAACTTGTTCATCAGCTGGACCGTCTCGGCACGGTTGGCCTTGGACCATGCGATTCCGCGCAGGAAGACAGCGAGGTAGCGCGCCACGGCTTCGGGATTGTCCTTGAGATAGTCGCCGCGCACGATGATGTTGCTTGGAACAATCGCGCCCGCGTCCTTGCCCGAGCAGACGGACTCAGCGCCCAGACGCTCCTCGACGGTATAGACGTTCGGTGCCCACAGACCCATCAGCTTGCCCTCGCCGGACGACATGCCGGAGATGATCTGCGGCTGCGCGAGATTGACCACCTGCACATCCGAACGCTGCATGCCCCACTTCTTCAGGCAGTTCTGCAGCACGTAGTCGACGGTGGTGTTGGCGGTGATCAGAACCTGCTTGCCCTTGAGCGCAGCCGATGGATTGGCGGCGATCTCCTTGGCGTCGGCGGGTCGCGCCATCAGCGTGTTGGTGGCGGATTCGTCGTTGGTCAGTCCGATGGTCTTGATGTCAAAGCGCACCGCTCCGAGAACGCCCGGCGCAGAACCCGTCGCGCCGACATCCCAGGTCTTGGCTGCGGCCGCTGCGATCTGTGGCGGGCCGGCCGGGAAGGACGAGAATGTCGGCTCAAGGCCGGCTTCCTTCCACCAGCCCTTTTCGGTGGCGAGGAAGATCGGCAGCATCGAATACAGCGCAGGCTGCAGGCTGACATTGATCTTGATGGGCGCGGTCTGCGCCTGCGCGGACACCGTGCCCGCCAGAATGGCGACTGATGTGAGTAGGGCCTTGATCATGATAAACTCTCCGTTGTGTTGAGCGTGAATTATACAACTAGGCGCGTCAGTGATCGCCTGCGCCGCCGGCTTCCTTGGATTTCAGTAGTTTCCAGATGTGGGATCTCAGGTGCACGAAGCTTGGAAGATCCATGACCTCCTCAATCGGCATGGATTCCCACTTCTCCGCATCGCGCGTCGACTTAATGTCCATGATCTCCAGCAGGCGACCTGGCTTCTTGCCCATCACCACGACACGGTCCGCAAGATAGACCGCCTCCTCCACGCCGTGGGTGATGAACATCACGGTGCGTGGATTCTTGCGGGCGAGCTGGATCAGCTCCTCCTGCATGATAATGCGTGTCTGCGCATCGAGCGCTCCGAAGGGTTCGTCCATCAACAAAACGTCAGGTTGCATGATGTAGGCCCGGGCGATGGCCACGCGCTGCTGCATTCCGCCCGAAAGCATGTGCGGGAAACTCTCTTCGTGACCCTGCAGCCCCATCAGTTCGACATAATGGCTGACCTGCTTGTTGATCGCCGCGTCCGGCAGGCCCTTGCACATCAGGCCGAAGCCGATGTTCTGGCGCACGGTCTTCCAGGGCAGCAACGCGAACTGCTGGAACACGACAGAGCGCTCGGGTCCCGGTTCGAGCACTTCCTTGCCACCCACCTTGACGCTGCCGGAGGAGGCGAATTCGAGGCCCGCAGCCATGCGCATCAGCGTGGTCTTGCCACAGCCGGATGGTCCAACAACGGCCATGAACTCGCTGTCCTCGATCTTCAGATCGATGCGATCAAGCGCGAGAAATCCAGTCTTTTCGTCGCCGAAGCGCTTCATGACGCCTTCGAACAGGATTTCACTCATATCTGCTGCCCCCACCGGCGCTTGACGGAGCTTTCCGCACCGCGCAACGCGACGTCGATCAAGAAACCAACAATGCCGATTCCGACCATGCCGGCCATCACGGTCGTTGTGCTCAAATTGCCTTGTCCTTGCACCATCAGGTAACCCAGACCGGCACCGACCACGATCAGTTCCGAACCTACAAGTGACTGCCAGCCCAGACCCGCCGAAACCCGCAGACCTGCGATGATCGACGGAAAGGCACCTGGCAGGAACACGTGGCGCATCATTTGCCAGGTGTTCGCGCCGAGGGTCTGGCCCGCCTCAACGAAACGCTTGTCCACCATGCGCGCGCCGCGATAGGCGCTGATCAGGCATGGCGCGAACGAACCGACGAAGATAATCAGCAGCGGTCCGCCAATGCCGGTTCCGAACCACAGCGCGGCAAGTGGCACCCAAGCCAGCGGGGCCACGAACCGGATGGCATCGAACAGCGGCGTCACGATTTCATCCAGCAGCCGGTACCAGCCCATCATAAGCCCAAGTGGAATGCCAACGCCCACGGCAATGGCCCAGCCCATCAGGAACCGCCCGATGCTGGCAAAAAGATGCTCATGATAGAGATGTCCCGCGAACGGGTTGAACATCAGCGTGTAAATCCGATTGAAGACGTCCAGCGGAGTCGGCAGAAAATGGCGCGGCATCATCCCGCTCGTCGCGACCAGCGTCCATGTCCCCAGCAACAACACCACACCGAGCACAGTCAACATCCAGAACTGCGCCGGCGGCACTGTCGTGCCGGACGGCCCCAGATAGTTTTTCTCACGCTTCAGACTGCCGGACGCCATGCGATCACCTTGCGTTCAATCTGTCCCAGCAGCCAAGTGGTGGCGGCACCGCATACGGCAACGGCCGCCATGCCAACCATGATCATGCCGGGAAAGATATCCTGACCGGCCACGTTGAGCACCCGACCCAGCCCGAAGAAGGCCCCGACCAGTTCGGCCGCCACCAGTGTCGTCCACGACGCCTGCAGTGACAGCCTGAGCCCCGTGAAAATCATCGGAAGCGCGCCTGGAATGACAACGTGGCGAATGACCTGCGCGGTCGAGGCGCCTTGCGTGCGCGCCGCAGCGATCAGAACGGGGTCAACCTGCCGGACACCGGTGAATGTGTTGATCACGCTTGGAACGAAGGCTGTCAGCCAGATGGTGAAAATCTTGCCCGTATCGCCAAGTCCAAACCAGACGATCGCCAGTGGAATCCAGGCCAAAGCTGGCACTGGACGGAGGATCAGGAAGGTCGGGTTGAGGAGAATTTCCGCGCGTCGGCTCCAGCCCATGAGAAGCCCCAGTGGCACCCCGGTCAGGATTGCGACGGCAAATCCCTTCGCGACGAGCCCGAGGCTGTGAAAGGCCTGGACCCACAACGTGGCACCGGCATAGCCCGATGTCAGGATCTGTCGGGCGGCAGCAACAAAATCCTCGGGGCTCGGCAATCTGAGTTTTCCGATGAGCCCGAGACCGGTGGTGGCGAGCCACCACAAAGCCAGCACGGCGGTCAGCGTCGCGATCGTCACACGGGTCTGGCGCGTCAAATTCAGCACGGCCGCACTTTCAAACTGAGAGCGGTCTCATTTGTTTCAGCGGCATGACAGCATGTCAAGCCGCTTTTGGTCATGAAACAACCGATCCTCAGCCACCGCATTATTCTGATGTTGCGCCATTCCATGAAGATGGGGCACATCATAATGAATGACGACGGTGAAGGCATCCAGTCGCGCAACCCTGATGGATGTTGCGAAACTCGCGGGAGTATCCCGTGCAACGGCTGCACGCGCTCTCACGCACCCGCATCTGCTGAGTTCGCAAACCCTTGCGGCAGTTGTCAGCGCCATTGATACGTTGGGGTATGTTTCGGATGCATCCGCGCGCGCGCTGGCATCGGGGCGCAGCGGCATGGTCGGAGCCATCGTGCCGACCCTGGAGAACGCCGTCTTTGCCAAAGCGATCCATCGCCTGCAGCTTGGGCTGTCGGATGGCGGGCTGCAACTGGTGGTGGCAGCTCATGAATACAACCCCGGGATGGAATTGCAGGCCATTGGGGCTTTGCTGTCCAGGGGTATCGAGGCGCTCGTGCTCGTTGGCGCAGAAAGGCCGCGCAAGACCTGGGACGTGCTGTATGGCAGCAGAACACCGATCATCCTCACCTACACATTTCACGATGATTTCGATTCGATCGGCTTCGACAATGCCCGGGCCGGGTTCGTAGCGGCGCAGCATCTGATCAATCTTGGCCACAGCCGCATCGGCTTCATCAGCGGCCCGCGGCGCTCCAATGACCGCATGGCGCTCAGGATCAAGGGCGCGGCCGAAGCGATGACGGCAGCCGGGCACGAACTCCCGCAGTCGCTGATCAACGAACAGGAGTTCTCTCTGTCAGGCGGAAGGCTTGGTGCGATACAGTTGCTGTCGCTGAACAACCCGCCGACTGCCATCATCGGCGGCAATGATCTCCTGGCCGCGGGCGCGCTTCACGAACTGGTCAGCCGCAAGATTGCCGTTCCCGGCGAAATGTCCGTTGTGGGCATGGAGAATCTCGACATCACGACCTTCACCACTCCGATGCTGACATCGGTGCAGCTTCCGACCGAGGAAATCGGCAAC
>JANMFA010000594.1:0-3466 GCA_031377545.1 Hyphomicrobiales bacterium
CCCAAGGCCGACAATACCCAGCACGAGTGCCTGCGTGACAAAGGGCGATGCCGCCACGGTTGCGAGCGTGATTGCCATGATCTCGGCCGACAGGATCACATCCGTGCGGATGGCCCCTGCAACCTTTTCAGCCTCGAGCGCCGTGGCATCGGCCACTGCCCGACCGCTGTCGACTGCATCCTGTGCATGCGGAACAACCATCTCGTGCACTTTCTCATAACCCTCGAAGCACAGATATGCCCCACCAAGGATCAGCAGCGGCGTGATGGCCCAGGGCGCCAGCCAGTTCAGCGCCAATGCACCAGGCAACAGGAAGAGCAGCTTGTTCTTGAGAGATCCCCAGGCGATCTTGCCAACGATGGGCAACTCGCGATTGGCGGCGAAGCCCACGACATAACGAGGTGTCACCGCCGCGTCGTCGATGACGATGCCGGCTGCTTTCGCGCCAGCCTTGGCCGCTTGCGCCGCGACATCATCCACAGACGCTGCCGCCACCTTGGCAATGGCGGCCACATCATCGAGAAGTGCGAGAAGACCGCCGCTCAAGTCTGATCTCCGGAACTGAATTTATCAATCCAAATGGAACGGCAAATGGAAACGGAAAGCTGTGGCGGATTGATGCGGGCATGTGTTGCCCCCCTCACATCCGCACCAGCACGCTCCCCCATGTAAACCCGCCGCCCATGGCCTCCAGCAGCACCAGTTGCCCCTGCTTGATGCGCCCGTCCTTCACCGCGGTATCGAGTGCCAGCGGGATCGATGCCGCCGAGGTGTTGCCGTGCTTGTCGACCGTGATCACCACCTTTTCGGGCGGAATTCCCAGCTTGTGTGCTGATGCGTCGATGATGCGCTTGTTGGCCTGGTGGGGGACGAACCAGTCGATGTCGTTGGAATTCAAGCCGGTTGCGGCATAGGCCGCCTCGATCACGTCGGTGATCATGCTGACGGCGTGCTTGAAGACTTCCTTGCCCTGCATGCGCAGATGGCCCGTGGTCTTGGTGCTGGAGGGGCCTCCGTCCACGTAGAGCTTCTCGCGGTGGCGACCGTCCGAGCGCAGATGCGCTGTCAGGACGCCACGGTCGCTCATGTTGCCGGTGCCGGGCTGCGCTTCCAGCACCACGGCCCCTGCCCCATCGCCGAAGAGCACGCAGGTCGTGCGGTCTTCCCAGTCGAGGATGCGGGAGAAGGTTTCGGCACCGATCACCAGCGCGCGCTTGTGCATGCCTGTGATCAGCATCGTGTTGGCGACGCTGATTGCATAGACAAAGCCGGAGCAGACGGCCTGCAGGTCAAACGCCGCGCCCCGCGTGATGCCCAGGTTGAATTGCACCTGTGTCGCCGTGGACGGGAAGGTGTAGTCCGGCGTTGCCGTCGCCAGAATGATGAGATCAATGTCCGCTGCGGTCACTCCCGCATGGGCGAGCGCTGCCTCGGCCGCACGCGTGGCCAGCACCGACGTTGTTTCCTCGAAACCACAGGCAATATGGCGCTGTCGAATGCCGGTGCGCTGCACGATCCACTCATCCGACGTATCGAGCTTTTCCGCCAGTTCGGCGTTTGTGACGATCTTGGCAGGAAGCGCACTTCCCGTGCCGCGAATGACAGAGCGGAGCATTCTGATCTCAGTCCTCGATTGCAGGCTTTTCCGCAACAGGGATCGCTGCCGCGGGAACTGCAGGCACGACCGGAGTGCGGTGATAGGCCGTCAATGTTTCGGAAATTTTAGCCATCAGATCATGGCGCACCATGTCATATCCCATATCGACTGCGGCGGCGAACCCCAATGCGTCCGTTCCACCATGGCTCTTGATGACGATGCCATTGAGACCCAGAAACACGCCACCATTGGCGCGGCGCGGGTCCATTTTTTCCTTCAGCGCCGCAAAGGCGCGCCGGGCAAAAAGATAGCCAATCTTTGACATGATGGAGCGGCTCATGGCCGCCTTCAGGTACTCGCCGATCTGCTTGGCGGTGCCCTCGGCGGTCTTCAGCGCGATGTTGCCGGAAAACCCCTCGGTCACGACCACGTCGACGGTACCCTTGCCGATGTCATCGCCCTCGACGAATCCGGCATAGGTCAGGCCCGGAACAGGCGTTTCGCGCATGATCTTGCCGGCGGCCTTGACCTCCTCGACGCCCTTGATTTCCTCGACGCCCACGTTGAGCAGCCCGACCGAAGGGCTCTCGATGTCAAAGACGATGCGCGCCATGGCGGAGCCCATCACGGCGATATCGATCAGGCGCTGCGCATCGGCACCAATGGAGGCGCCGACGTCGAGCACGACGGATTCGCCCCGGATGGTCGGCCAGAGGCCCGCGATGGCAGGCCGGTCGATGCTGGCCATGGTGCGCAGGCAGAAGGTCGCCATCGCCATCAGCGCGCCTGTGTTGCCGGCGGAGACGCAGACATCGGCCTCGCCCTTTTTCACCGCCTCAATGGAGAGCCACATCGACGACTTCCAGCGGCCCTTGCGCAATGCCACGCTCGGCTTGTCGTCCATCAGGACGACAACATCGCTGTGGTGGAAGGTGGAACTGGCCTTCAGCTTGGGATACCGGTTCAGGACCGGCATAACCACCTGCTCCTGGCCATAGATCACGAAATGCGCATCGGGATGGCGTTCCAGCGCGGCAGCGGCGCCTGGAATGATCACCGATGGACCGTGATCGCCTCCCATGGCGTCGATGGATATGCGGACGTTCTTGGCCATCTCAGCGTCTGTTGCCTGTTCCCGGACCGGAATGGCGGGGACATTCCCGCTAGCCGATCCGCCATTTCCTTACAATGCCGGGCTCATAGAATTGCAAGCCCGGTCTGGTGCCAAGGGACCAACCACCGCTGCCATTTCATGTGCCTGATGGCTTCTTCAAGGCAGCCAGCGCAGCGAAAGGACTTTCCGAGACTTCGTTGTCCCCCATCGGCGGCACTGTGACGCCGGGTTTGCGGGGATAGGGGTCCAGCCCCAGCGCCAGCGCCTCGACAGCCAGCATACCGATGTCGATGAGGCCATTGGTCAGTGGCTCGGGTGGATCCTCGTCGTCCAGACTGCGCTCGATCTCGCTCTTGACCGGCGCATCGAGCTTGTCGTCCGGCGCAAAACGCGCCTCGATTTGTTCGTGAATGGCTGTGGAGAATGGCTCAAGCGACACCACGCACATCTGGTGTACCTCGGCGCGAACCTCGCCGGTGACATGGAATGTCCCGCCCCGGGCGGGCACGACACTCACCCTTGCCTCGAAGGATTCGATGGACGGCAGGTCGAGGAAAGCCGCGATGGCCTGTCTCTGGACCAATGTTGGCTTGAGCACATTGGTCTGTCCCGTGCGCGGGATAGAGGCTGCAGGCACGGTCTGCGGGAATGGAACGGATGCAGTCATGGGACTTTCACCGCACTCTGCAGGGCATTGCCGGTCAAAAACCACGCGAGGTCCATGCCATCGATCTCTCGCACAAGCCCCCGGACAT
>JANMFA010000596.1:0-13509 GCA_031377545.1 Hyphomicrobiales bacterium
CCTCGGCTGTGGCCGGTAACCACCGTAGTATTGCGGCTCGGGCGCATGGCCATACTTCTGGATGTAACGCTTCTGCAGCTGCAATTGCTTGCGCTGCACCCTGGGGTCGACATACTGCGGCTGCGGCTGACGGTAGTAGTACCCCTGCGGGGGGTGCCCATAGTACTGCGCTTCAGCGACCGGGCCGAAGCTGGCAATGCCAACTGCAGCCGACGCAGCAACAAGGATCGCCTTGAAGGTGGTCATCAATTTTCTCCCAGCCAGAGCATATCTCCAGCAATTGCGGCAAGAAATACGGTTCGGCGCATGAATGCAAGCCGAACACCGCATGCAGAAAGTTAATGTTTGGGTAGCGTTAATCCTGGGCCGCAGGACGCAGCGAGACTTTACCACCGGGATGGCGATCGATCCGGCCAGCCGACTCGAGGCCGAAAAGGACGAGGTTGATCTCCCGGATGGCAAATCCTGCGGATCGGCACAGATCGTCCGGATCCACCGGCGCAACGGTCAGCAATCCCAGGATGGTCTCGGTTGGATTTTGAGTGGAAGGCTCTTCCCATCCCTCGAAAGGCGGATCAGCCTGGGCCTGCGGTGCGCTTGCGCCCGCATCCAGCCAATCCGCTTCATCCCACAGTGGCTCGTCGCGCTGCGGGCCGCCGGCGTCCTGCAGTGCCCGGGTCTCGAAATCGCGACCTGTGATCGGTTCCAGGACTTCCAGCACGTCCCTGCTGCCTCGCGTGAGGGCAGCGCCATCACGAATCAATTCATTGGGGCCTTCCGCACGCGGATCGAAGGGGGAGCCAGGAACGGCGAAAACCTCCCTGCCCTGTTCATTGGCGAAACGGGCCGTGATGAGCGAGCCGGATTTGCGCGCCGCCTCAACAATGATCGTGCCCAGCGACAGACCGGAAACGATCCGGTTGCGGCGGGGAAAGTCACGTCCGCGCGGCACCCAGCCCATGGGCATTTCCGAGACAACCGCACCCCGGTCGCACAGCTCTTCGAACAGTGACCGGTTCTCTTCGGGATAGAGTTTGTCCAATCCGCCCGCGACAACAGCGATGGCACAGGTTGGCAGCGATGCCTGATGCGCCCGCGTGTCGATGCCACGCGCCAGGCCGGACACGATGCCAAAGCCTGCCGCCCCAAGGTCATGACTCAGTTTTTCAGCTATTTTCAGGCCCGCCACCGAGGCATTGCGGGAGCCAACGATTGAGACCAGAGGCTGTGCCGCGAGATTGACACGGCCAATCACAGCAATCAGTGGCGGAGCGCTGTCGATGGCAGCCAGCGCCTTGGGATATTCGGGTTCTCCGCGCGCGACGAGGCGCGCGCCAAACCGCCTCGCCTGCTCAAGTTCGTGTTCTGCGTCGGCAACGGAGCACAGCACGACCGCTTTCCCCGCCCGTTTGCGGGACAAGTCCGGCAAGGCTGCAAGGGCATCCGCCGCGCCACCGAAATGGTTGAGCAACGACAGAAATGTCCGCGGACCCACGCCCTCGGTCCGGATCAGGCGCAACCAGTCAATGCGTTGCTGGTCCGAAAGCTTGATCCCCGTCTTTCCGGCCACGCTTGCCTATCCCTTCTGGCCGATCTTGCCCTCGGTTCCTGCGAGGAGGCGGGCGATGTTGGCACGGTGCATGATGAAAATGAGGATCGTCAGCACGACGAAGAGGCCTGCAATGGCCGTCAAACCATAGGCATAGAGCACAGCTGGCACGACAATGCTGGTCAGCAGGGCTGAGAGGCTCGAATATCGCGAGAGATACGCCGTCACCAGCCAGACCGCTGCGAAAACACCCACACCCGGCCACCAGAGACCGAGCAGCACGCCCAGATAGGTCGCAACACCCTTGCCACCCCTGAAGTTGAGCCAGACCGGGAAGAGATGCCCGAGAAAAGCGCCCAAGCCTGCGATGATCGCTGCCCACGGCCCCCACATACCGGCGATCAGCACGGCGGCGGTGCCTTTGAGTGCGTCGCCAAGCATCGTTGCAACCGCGAGCCCTTTGCGCCCCGTGCGCAGCACATTGGTCGCTCCGATACTGCCCGAACCGATCGACCTGAGGTCTTCGGTACCTGCAAGGCGTGTCAGGATCACGCCGAAAGGAATCGAGCCCAGCAAATAGCCGAAGGCAAGTGCTGCTGCAGAAACAGGCCAGTTGATGAAATCGGGCATTCGGGTTTCGCCTTCTTTTCTAGGGTAGCAGCGGATTTTTCCGCGAGAAGGCCCGTATTTGCGGTTTTTCCCCCTGAAAAATCAATAAAAAAGGCGGGCCAAAGCCCGCCTTGATCAGCTTTCCTGTCGCGCAGGATCAGCCGACGATCTCGTTGCCGGAGAAGAACTGGGCAATCTCGATCGCTGCCGTTTCGGGCGCATCCGAGCCGTGAACGGAATTCTCGCCGACCGAAAGTGCATGCGCCTTGCGGATCGTGCCATCCGCAGCATTCGCCGGGTTCGTCGCACCCATCACCTCACGGTAGCGGGCGATTGCATTGTCGCCTTCAAGAACCTGCACGACGACGGGTGCCGCAGACATCTGCTGCACGAGTTCTCCGTAGAACGGGCGTTCCTTGTGGACAGCGTAGAACGCTCCGGCCTGTGCTGGTGTCATATGAACACGCTTTTGCGCAACGATACGCAGGCCAACACCCTCGATCATGGCGTTGATCGCGCCTGTCAGGTTGCGGCGCGTCGCGTCGGGTTTGAGAATCGAAAACGTCCGCTGAACGGCCATGGGATATCCTTACATTGGGAAAAGAAAACGCGCGGGGTCCATACCCGCGCGTCGTCATTCCTGCAAGGATTGTCCGGTCTCTGCGCCGATCAATCTTCGGCAGACAGGATTTTCATTTTGAACAGCATTCCTGCTGCCAGCCCGCCCGCAAGCGGAGCTACAATAAACAGCCATAGCTGCTGCAGCGCGACACCACCGGCATAGATGTTGGGTGCCAGTGTCCGGGCCGGGTTCACCGAAGTGCCGGTGACAGGGATGAGCACGATATGCACGAGCGTCAGGGTCAGACCGATCACAAGTCCGGCAACCATCCCGGTTCCAGCCTTCGCCTGCGTGACGCCGAGGATCACTGCCGTAAAAATCAGCGTGGCGATGAATTCGATCAGGAATGCCGACGTGACAGACCATGTCCCGAAGGTATTCTGACCGAAAACGCCTCCGGATATCTTGTATCCACCAGGGGCTCCGGACAGGATCAGGGCCAGAAGGCCTGCACCGACAAAACCACCGATACACTGGGCGATGACATACCCCGGCACATCCTTGGTCTCAAAGCGGCCTGCGGCCCAAAGCGCTACCGTGACGGCAGGATTGATGTGGCAGCCGGAAACAGGACCGATCGTATAGGCCATCGCTGTCACCGCCAGCCCGAAGGCCAGCGCTATGGCAACGACGCCCTGGGTGTGAACGGAAAGGGCCATGGAAGCGGGCGGAGTTAGCCCGGTTCCCAGAAGGTTGACGGCAACGACCGCGCCGCAACCGCAAAAAACCAGGACGGCTGTCCCGAACAGTTCCGCGATGAATTTTTTCATGATCTTCCCTCCGCCAAAGTCGAAGAGACTCGGCGGAGAAAGCATCATGTGCATCTTGCGCTATTGCAATTGCATCATTGCGCCAACGTCGGCTTTTCGCCCGGAAGCGGCGAGTATCGTCAAACGACAGCCTGACTCGCCGCGACAGTTGCCGCTTCAGACCAGATCGAACCGGTCGAGGTTCATCACTTTGGTGAAAGCGTTCGCAAAATCCTGGGCAAAGCGTTCACCTGCGTCGGAAGCGCCATAGACTTCAGCCAGTGCGCGGAACTGCGAGTTCGACCCGAAAATCAGGTCAACGCGCGTGCCGGTCCATTTGACCTTGCCGGAGGCGCGGTCAACACCTTCGAAGATTTCACCGGCCTCAGAGACCGGTTTCCAGCTCAGCCCAAGATCAAGGAGATTGACGAAGAAATCGTTGGTGAGCGCGCCTGGCTTTTTCGTGAACACGCCGTGCTTTGTCCCGCCGTGACTGACGCCGAGCACGCGCAATCCGCCGACCAGTACGGTCATCTCCGGAGCCGAAAGCGTCAGCAACTGCGCCCGATCCAGCATGAGTTCCTCTGATGACCGGCGATCCGCGGTATTCCTGAAATTGCGAAAGCCATCCGTCTTAGGCTCCAGCACAGCGAAGGATTCGGCATCTGTCTGTGCGTCGGTCGCATCGCTGCGTCCGGGCGCAAATGGCACCTTGACCTTGTAACCGGCCGCCTTGGCAGCTTTCTCGACTGCGGCGGCGCCGCCGAGCACGATGAGATCGGCAAGCGACACACGGTTGGCGTTCTTCCCGCCTTTCTGCTGGGAATTGAACGTATTCTGAATGTCGGCCAGCACCTTCAGCGCCCTGGCAAGCTTCTTAGGCTCATTGACCTCCCAGTTCTTCTGTGGCGCAAGGCGGATGCGCGCGCCATTGGCACCGCCCCGCTTGTCCGAGCCGCGGAATGTCGAAGCGGAAGCCCAGGCGATTGAGACTAGGTCCGCGACGCTCAGGCCGGAGCCGAGGATCTGCTCCTTGAGCGCAGCAATGTCCTTCGGCCCGATCAGCTTGTGATCGATTGCCGGCACCGGATCCTGCCAAACCAATTCCTCCTTCGGCACAAGCTTACCGAGGTAGCGGACACGCGGGCCCATGTCGCGGTGGGTTAGCTTGAACCAGGCGCGGGCAAATGCGTCGGCGAACTGGGCCGGATTCTTCTGGAATCTGCGTGAGATCTGCTCGTAGGCGGGATCCATGCGCATTGCCATGTCAGCCGTGGACATGACGGGCTGATGGCGCAGCTTCGGGTCATGGGCGTCCGGCACCGTACCCGCGCCGCCGCGATTCTTCGGGATCCACTGTTGTGCGCCCGCGGGGCTCTTCGTCAGCTCCCACTCAAATCCGAAGAGCGTATCGAAGTAGGATTTGTCCCAGGTGATTGGCGTCGCCGTCCATGCACCTTCGAGGCCACTGGTGATCGCATGGACGCCTTTTCCCGTCCCGAACGTGTTCTTCCAACCCTTGCCCATCTCCTCAATGGTCGCACCTTCCGGTGCCGGTCCGACATACTGGGAGGGGTCCGCCGCGCCATGCATCTTGCCAAAGGTGTGGCCACCGGCGACCAGAGCTACGGTCTCCTCGTCGTTCATCGCCATGCGCGCGAATGTCTCGCGAATGTCGCGGGCGGAGGCCACGGGATCCGGCCTGCCGTTCGGGCCTTCAGGATTGACGTAGATCAGGCCCATTTGCACGGCAGCGAGCGGATTTTCGAGATTGCGGTCGCCCGTGTAGCGCTTGTCATCAAGCCAAACATCCTCCGCACCCCAATAGATATCCTCCTCAGGGGCCCAGACATCGACCCGGCCGCCGCCGAACCCGAAGGTCTTGAATCCCATGGATTCCAGCGCGCAATTGCCTGTAAGGATCATCAGGTCAGCCCACGAGATCTTCCGGCCGTATTTTTGCTTCACCGGCCAGAGCAGCATCCGGGCTTTGTCGAGGTTTCCGTTGTCAGGCCAGCTGTTGAGGGGCGCAAAGCGAATGGTGCCGGAGCCCGCGCCGCCGCGGCCATCCGCGATTCGGTAGGTTCCGGCGCTATGCCAGGCCATGCGGATGAACAGTGGACCGTAGTGGCCATAGTCAGCCGGCCACCAGTCCTGCGAGGTGGTCATCAGCTTGAAGATGTCCTTCTTCAATGCATTGAGGTCGAGCCCCTTGAACTCCTTGGCATAGTCGAACGCTTGCCCCATCGGGTCGCTCGCCGGCGCGTTCTGATGAAGAATTCCGAGATTGAGCTGATTGGGCCACCAGTCGCGATTCGACCGGGCACCAACCCTGGTTTGTCCGCCCACATGCGGGCATTTCGCGATATCGGTCATGGAAGCTCCTGTCTTTTACCAGAAAACGCTTGTCGGGGATGCAAGAGGCTGGGGCAAGTCGGAAATCCGTTCCTGCCTACCGACTGTCAACAGATAGTCTCAGAAGTGCGGGCTGCCAGATGGAGCCATGTGACTTCCCAACACGAGAGCGCGGATGCGCCTGTCGAAATGCGTTTGCGCTCCCGGCAGAACGACAACTATCCATGCTGACGGCGAGCAAGGCATTGAGGAAAATCAGCTCGGGCTATATTCCCTATGCGTTCTTGCCCTATGCGTTCTTGCCCCAGTGGCCGCTCTCGTCCTGCCGCCAGTATGTCGCGTCGTGTCCCGATGCCTTCACGGATTTCCACGCCGTCCGCGCCCGGTCCAGCGCCTCGGGATCGTTGCCGTCGAAGATCAGGACCGCTCGCGTCCAACCTTGAGTGGCAGGCAAATCAGCACCATCGACCGCGAACATCACCTCGGCATCATTGAACCGCGTGTCAGAGAGCGACAGCACGATGGGTTGCATCTCCTGCTGTGAATCAGCCTCGACGGAATGAGGCAAAAAGCTCTCGTCACTGTAAGTCCACAGGTGATCATCGAGTGCTTTCAGCCGCTCGTCCGACGAAGCGCGGACAACGGCTTTCCAGTTCCGCGCGAGCGATTTTTCCAGCAAACTGGGAAGCGTTTGCTCGAGCGTCGCATTCTGCAAGTGATAGAAGAGGATTTCCATCTATCTCTTTGTCTTATTTGTCTTCGTAATGATCAACGACAAGCTGGTTCAGGAGCCGCACTCCCCAGCCCGGTCCCCAGCTGCGGTTGATCTCGGTCTGGTTGGCCGACATCGCCGTGCCGGCCACATCGAGATGCGCCCAGGGACAGTCGTTGACGAACCGCTGCAGGAACTGCGCGGCCGTGATCGATCCTGCGAAGCGGCCACCCGAGTTCTTCACATCGGCGAATTTCGAATCGATGATCTTGTCATAGGCAGGATCGAGCGGCATGCGCCAGACGCGCTCCCCGGTGGTTTTTCCCGCAGCCGAAATCCGGTCCGAAAGCTCGTCGTTGTTCGAGAACAATCCGGCATATTCCTGCCCAAGCGCCACCATGATGGCTCCGGTCAGGGTTGCGAGATTGATCATGAACTTCGGCTTGAAAGCCGCCTGTGTGTGCCAGAGGATATCCGCCAGAACGAGCCTGCCTTCGGCGTCGGTATTGATGATCTCGATCGTCTGCCCCGACATGGACGTGACGATATCGCCCGGGCGCTGGGCCTTGCCGTCCGGCATGTTCTCGACGAGGCCGATGACCCCGATCGCGTTCACCTTGGCCTTGCGGGCGGCCAGCGTGTGCATCAGGCCTGTGACACAGGCGGCACCCGCCATATCGCCCTTCATGTCCTCCATGCCGCCAGCAGGCTTGATCGAAATGCCACCGGTGTCGAAGGTCACGCCCTTGCCGACGAAGGCCACGGGCTGGGCCTTTGAATCCTTTGCGCCGTTCCAGCGCATGATCGCGACCTGGCTTTCATTGTGGGAACCAACGCCGACGCCCAGCAACGCCCGCATTCCGAGCTTCTTCAGCTCCTTTTCGCCCAGAATGTCGACATCGACGCCCACATCCTTCAGCGCTGCCGCCCGCTTGGCGAATGTTTCAGGGTTCAGGACATTGGGTGGCTCGTTCACCAGTTCACGCGCGAGATTGATGCCATCTGCTATGGCATTGCGGGCCTTCAGCGCCTTTTTGACCGCTGCCGGATCATCGACATGCAGGGTAACCGCGACCGACGAGGCATCATCGTCATCCTTTTTCTTGGTCTTGTAGCGGTCGAAGCTGTAGGCCCGCATGCGAATCCCCAGCGTCAGGTCAGCGATATCGGTTGCGGAGAGCGGCTTCCCGGCAACTGCGGCGACAATGGAAACCTCGCCCGACTTCAGTTTTCCTGCGATCATGCCGCCTGTCGTGACCCAGTCTGTCTTGGCGATATCTGCCGCCTTTCCAAGCCCGACAACCAGCAGTTTCTCGCATGGAAGCTCGGAAAGTCCGTTCGCGATCAGCGCGGATTGCGCCTTTCCGTTGAATTTCTCGATCCCTGCTAGCCGCTGGATGGCCTCCTTCGCGGGCGCACTCAGGAGTGCCTGATCAGGCATCTCGAAACTGTCGGTGGTCAGAAAGACCAGGGTCTTGGTCCCAGGCGACCCGAAGCCTTGCACATTCAACGTCACCGACAGTCCCATAATGGCCCCTGTTTCCCTTCCGGCCTTGTCTCGACCGCAGCAAAAAGCATCTTGGTTACAGGTGGCGAGTTGGTCATGGCGTGTCAACACACTCTCCAGGCAATTCGTTCTTGGCAATTCCGTTCTTGCGCAGCGGTCACGGAATAGCCATGAAGCTTGGGTTGACGCTTGACCAAAGCGCGGCAAAACCGGCGGCATGAAGGGCTTTTCCTTGGTCTTGAAGTTATTCGGCATGAACCTGCTGGAGCGGTACATCTTCAGGACCGCTGCGACTGCATTCGCATTGTGCCTCAGCGCGCTGACCGGCGTGATCTGGATTTCATCGGCGATCCGCGAAATGGATCTCGTATCCGGCAAGGGACAGACGCTGCTCGTCTTTCTGCAGGTCACGCTGCTGACCCTTCCGGCGCTGATCATGATCATTGCGCCCATCGCGCTGTTTGCTGCGGTTCTCTATGCTCTGAACAAGCTCAATTCGGACAGCGAGCTGATTGTCATGAATGCTGCTGGCATGGCTCCGATCAAAGTTGCCAAGCCTTTGGGATTACTGACGATTCTTGTCTCAGTCATCGTTGGTTACATCACGATTTTTGCCATGCCGGACAGCTTCCGGACCCTGCGGGACATGCTGACCAAGATCCGCGCCGACGTGGTGACAAAGTTCCTCCAGGAAGGCCGGTTCACGACAATCGACAAAGGGATCACCTTCCATTTTCGCGAGAAGAATCCCGGCGGCGCGATGCTTGGCATCCTGATCCATGACGCACGCGACCCAAGCAAGCAGACGACCTATCTCGCGGAGCGCGGTCAGATCGTGGAGAGCAACGGCTCGGCCTATATCATCCTGGAGAGCGGCAGCGTGCACCGTCAGCAGGAAGCCTCACGCGATAACGCCATCGTCGCCTACGACCGGTACGCCATCGATCTCGACCAGTTCGGGGCGGACGGCGAGAAGGTCGTTTACAAGCCGCGCGAGCGCAGCACGTTCGATCTGATCACCGCAGACCCGAACGACAATTACGTGCGCATCCAGTCCGGTCGATTCCGGGCAGAATTGCATGAGCGCTTCGCCAACCCGATTTACCCGCTGGCCTGCATGATGATCGGGTTTGCCGCACTCGGCGGAGCAAAAACAACGCGGCAGGGCCGTGGTTCGGCCATTGCGGCAGCTGTCATCGCCATGGTGGCCCTGCGTATTGCCGGATTCGGGGCATCCGGCCTGGCCACACGTTCTGCGATGTGGACGCCGCTGATCTATCTCGTTCCGGTCGGCGCGACGTTGGTCGCTGCGGCTATCGCATGGCGCACCATGGCAGGAGTGGTGCATACCCCGGCCATCGTGACGAGGACGACAGAGCTTGTCGAAGACCTCATGGCACGCGGGCGGCGGCTGGCCTTTCGATGATCGGAATCGGTTTCACCCTGGGGCGCTATCTGTCGCTGCGCTTCATCCAGACGATCGGCGCAGTGTTCGTGACCGTTTTCGGCCTGATCTACCTGATCGATCTGGTCGAACTGATCCGCAGGGCGGGTGAAGGCGTGGACGTCAGCACGCTGACGCTCGCAAGGCTGTCCTTTTTCCGGGCGCCGATGATCGCGGAGCAGATATTGCCCTTCGCGGTCCTCTTCGGCAGTCTTGCGGCCTTTTTGACGCTGAGCCGCAAGCTGGAACTGGTGATTGCGCGCGCCAGCGGAGTGTCGGTGTGGCAATTTGGCTTTCCACCGGTTGTTGTTGCCATGCTCATCGGTCTCGTTGCCATGACACTGTACAATCCCCTGGCTGTGAACCTGAAAAGGCGGGCGGAAGTGCTTGAATCCCGCATTTTTTCCAGACCGACCGAACAGGCCACGCGCAGCCGCTTCGTACGACAGTTGTCGGTCGATGGCAGTTCCATCATTCGCGGCGCACCCGGTTCGGCCGACGGAACGGAGCTTGGGGCGGTCACTGTCTTCGTGTTTGACAAGAGCGGACTGCTGCTGGAGCGCGTCGAGGCCGAGTCCGCAAAACTGCAACCTGGATTCTGGCGCCTGGAAAAGGCGCGTATCCTTTCGGTCGGAATCGAACCGCAGATCTCCGGCGTCTATCTGCTTGCCACGAATTTGACCCGCGACGAGGTGCGCCAGGCGCTTGGGTCGTCCGAAAATGTGTCCTTCTGGAGACTCCCGGCAACGATCCGCCAACTGGAGCTTGCGGGGCTTGATGCCACCCGCTATCGGCTGCGATATCAAGGGCTTCTCGCCCGCCCATTCCTGCTGATCGCCATGGTTATCATAGCTGCTAGTGTTTCATTAAGATTCTTCAGATTTGGCGGTGTCGCAAAGCTCGTTTTGGGTGGCGTGATTGCCGGCTTCGTGCTTTATGTTTGCACTCAGATTGCTGAAGATCTGGGGGCTGCCGGTGTGCTGAGCGCACCTGTCGCTGCCTGGTTTCCGGCGATCATCGGAAGCCTTCTCGGGACGTTCGTTTTGTTGCACCAAGAGGACGGTTAATGGCAGGCGGTTTTACCAGCCTGGCTCCGTCACGCAAAAGCCGCTTGCTCTCGGCAGTGGCGGGGTCCGTGTTTCTGGCCGTTCTGGGCCAGGCCTTCTGCACGCCTGTGCTGTCCCAGACCCTCAATGACCAACTGAACCAGCGCGCAAACCAGCAGAAAAGCCGCCTGCTCGTCGATGCGCGTGAAATCGTTTACAACAACGACAAGAACCTGGTGGAAGCGCGCGGAGACGTGCAGCTGTATTATCAGGGCCGCATTCTGGAAGCGGATCGTGTCACCTACGACCGCAACACGAAGCGGGTCTATGCCGAGGGTAATGCCAAGCTGGTGGAAGCCAATGGCAACACAATCTACAGCGACCGTTTCGAGCTGACCGACGACTTCAAGGACGGCTTCATCGATTCGCTGCGGGTGGTCTCTCCGGACAAGCAGCGCATCAGCGCCGCGCGCGGCGAGCGAACGGACGGCGAGACGACCGTTTTCGAGCGCGGCACCTACACGGCCTGCGAGACCTGCAAGGACAATCCGGAAAAGCCGCCGCTCTGGCAGATCAAGGCAGCCCGGATCATCGCCAAGAATTCCGAGCAGATGATCTATTACGAGGATGCCCGCCTCGAGTTCTTTGGCCTGCCGCTCGCCTACATTCCGTTCTTTTCAGCACCCGACCCAACGGTCACGCGAAAATCCGGCATCCTGACGCCGCGCTATTCGCGCAGCTCAGCCCTGGGCTACCGGTTTTCGCTGCCGATCTACTGGGCACCTGCTCCGCATTTCGACCTGCTGTGGACGCCCTCCGCCTTGTCGAGACAGGGCGTGCTGAATGAAGTGGAGTGGCGGCATCGGCTTGAGACAGGCGTTTACAACATCCGTGCCGCAGGAATTTTCCAGGCGGAACCGGGCGCGTTCCTGCCAGGACCAATCGGACCGAACCGGGTGGATGCTTCGACGGCTAGGCTGGTTGGCGGCGTTCCCGACCTTTCCACCGGCCGACAGGACAAGCGGGTTTTCCGCGGCAGCATCGAAACGACCGGCCAGTTCCTGATCAACAAGAACTGGAAATTCGGCTGGGATGTCGCCCTGTTCAGCGACAAATACTTCGTGGGCAACTACCGCGTGAAGTCGGAGAGCTTGCAGCTCAACTATTTCAAGGAGTCGATCTCGTCAGTCTATCTGCGCGGACAGACCGAGCGCTCCTTTTTCGACGCGTCCGCGAGCTATGTCCAGGGACTGACACAGTCTGACTGGCAGAAGCAGCTGCCTGTCGTGCATCCAACCATCGACTATAACCGCCGCTTCCAGCCAGGTGGTGCGCTGGGTGGCGAACTGGCGGTGGATGTCAACATCACCAGCCTGTCGCGTGAAGTGGCGGATTATGTTCCGCTTCCGCCATCCGCAGGCGGATTGCGGTTCGGGTCTTCGTCGCGCAGCCCTTCCAGCTGGTTTGGTGGTTCGCCGCTTTTTCGCTATAGGCTCGGCGGCGCGGAGTTTGGCGTCTATCAGGCCTGCGTGCTGTATCAACGCAGCGACTGCCTGTTGCGTGGTGCGGCCGGAAACATGAACAGGGCGAGCGCCGTGATTTCGTGGCGGCGGACGTTCATCGATCCGCTGGGGCAGGCCTGGACGCCCTTTGTCAGTGCGCAGCTTGATGTTCTCAACCGGACGCTCGACACGTCGTCGAACTCCGGCGACCCGTACCGGCTCAATGGCAATCGCATCTTCGGCAATGACAAGCAGAGCAATTTCCTGTCCTCCAGCGATACCAGTGTTCGGGCGATGCCAAGCGTCGGCGTCGAATACCGCTATCCATTCGTGGCCACCACATCCTGGGGGACGCATCTGTTCGAGCCGATCGCGCAGATCATCGCCAGCCCGAACGAACAGAAGATCGGCAGGCTGCCCAACGAGGATTCCCAGAGCCTGGTGTTCAGCGACAGCAATCTGTTCTCGCTGAACCGCTTCTCCGGCTATGACCGGGCCGAAGGCGGCGTGCGCGCCAATGTCGGAGCGCAGTTCACCACCACGTTCGCTGACGGCGGCTACTTGAACGCCCTTGTCGGCCAGTCTTACCACCTTGCCGGCCGCAACTCATTCACGGGCGACGCCATTCGCGGAACGGATATCGTCAACGCCGGCCTGAACTCCGGCCTCGACAAGAACCGCTCGGATTATGTCGCGCGGTTTGCCTTCACGCCAAACAAGCAGATGAGCTTCATCGCCCGCGGACGGTTTGATGACGAAAGTCTGAAACTGCAGCGGCTGGAAATGTCTGCCGTAGCAACGGTGGGTAATCTGACCTCCAGCATCCTGTACGCGCGGCAGGAAGCGCAGCCCGATCTCGGCTTTGTGCGCCGTCGTGAAGGTCTTGCATTCACCAATACGTTCAAGCTTCCGAACAACTGGTACACGACCGGAAGCATCGTGCTGGACCTGGACCGTTATACGTATGACCGGGATTATGCAGCTTATCTTCTCGCCAATGGAAATACGACCAACCAATCGCTGAAGTACAACAATTCTCCGTTCCGCCTCACATCATACTCGATGGGAATCGGCTATGTCGACGAATGCACGACATTCTCGGTGACCTACAGCCGGGCACTCGCCGAGTCCGTGGGAACGGCAAAGACAACGTCCAGCACGGTATTCTTCCGTCTCGAGCTGAAGCATCTTGGTCAGCTGAACTACCGTCAAACGACCAACCCGTCCGCTGCGGTCGACGGAACCCGCTAAGTTTCCTGGAGGTTCAAGCATGCTGCGTTGCGTCGCTGCCCTGGCTTTTGTATTGACGGCCTGCGGAATGGCAGCGCCGGTGCACGCTCAATCCGCGATCGCCACCGTCAACGGTGAACCGATCACCAACAGGGACGTCGAGCAGCGCATGAAGGTGTCTGCG
>JANMFA010000197.1:0-8249 GCA_031377545.1 Hyphomicrobiales bacterium
GATGCCAGTTGGGATCTCAACCTTGATCTCTGCCCTTGCGACCTTCACTTCATGGAGTGGATCAAGGCCGAGGGCGTGAAGGGCAAGGTGATCTATCACTTCGGCACCGGCAGCCATCACCTCGTGGGGGTCGAGAATCTCAAGACGGGCGAGCCGAACTATTTCGTGGGTGTCACGGCCTCGCCCGGGGAGACCGAGGCGTTCACGAAGATGGCCATCGAGGAGCCGCGGCTGTCACGCAACTACACCATGCATTTCGGCGATATCTATCTGTTCAATGGTAAGCTGCTGCCCAAGTTCGATATCGCCACCATGTTCCACCTCGGAGAGTTCTGGAGCGATAGAACGGCGACCTACGGTGGCGTGACCGATGAAGAGGTGCTGCGCAAAGTTATCCGGCAGATGAAGAAGAACGGCCGCATCGTGTTCTATGAAGGCTCGGACGGCTGGACCCGTACCAAGCCCATCGTCGCGAAACTCGCGAAGGAAGGCCTCTTCGCAAAGACGGGAAAATACAAGAAGCTGACGGTTTACACCGTCGGGAAATAGGCCCCTGCTTTGTCATCCCTTCCCCGCGCTCCCCGCTCAGCTGGGATGACGCGGGAAATCTCAAGCCGTCTTGTTGACCGATTCGCCCGGCACTGTCTTCGGTCCGCCCTTTGATACGCCGACCATCGCCGGGCGCAGCACGCGCTCGCCGATAACGTATCCCGCCTGCACGACGTTGACGACAGTGCCATTCGGCTTCGTTTCGTCGGGGAGCTCGAAGATGGCCTGATGCAGGTTGGGGTCGAATTTCTGGCCTTCCGGCACGATCCTACGCACGCCGTGGCTTTCCATCTTCTTCAGGAAATCCCGTTCTGTCAGGTCGACACCTTCCATCAGCGCCTTGAACGAACCGTCTGCCGCTTCGCGGGCTTCTGGCGGAACGCTTTCCAGCGCCCGACGCAGGTTGTCGCCGACATCAAGCATGTCGCGTGCAAAGCGTGTGACACCGTAGGCGCGGGCATCCGCCAGATCCTTCTCGGTGCGGCGGCGGAGATTTTCCATCTCGGCCAGTGCGCGCAGGAGCTTGTCCTTCAGTTCCAGCTTTTCGGATTCGAGAACGGCAACGGGATCAACCGGCGCTGCATCCGGTAATGCTGTCGTTTCCATCTCGGCACTCGATGCTGCCTCCGGAGAAGTCTCCCTGGCGCTGCCGTTGGTCTGGGCCTTGCCATTGGTCGCGTTGGTCATTGCGAATATCCGATGCGGTGAAAATCACGAGTGAGCCGGATATCAGGGCGACGGCGTCAAAAATCAACCCTTTGCAGTCCCGGCCTCGGGTGTTTCGAACACAGCAAGCAGGTTGCGCCGCAAGGCCTGCTGGCGCTGGGACTGGGTCACCTTTCCGCCCGTCAGGTCTGTGACGTAGAATACGTCCACGACCTTTTCACCAAATGTGACGATGCGGGCTGAATTGATGTTGAGGCACATCTTGCCCAGCACCGTCGTCAATTCATAGAGCAGCCCCGGCCTGTCCAGCCCTGTGATTTCCACCACGGTGTTCTTGTCGGACAAGGAATTGTCGATCACCACATCGGGCGCGATACTGAACGCCGCCTGCTTGTCGCGGGATGCCTCGCGCGATGCAATCTCGTCGGGGAGCCGCATCTCTCCCTTCAGAGTCTGCATGATGTGGCGCGCCACGCGTTCGGCCCGCCGCAACTCATCCTCGTCCTCGGTGAAGGCGCGGGAGATAAAGATCGTGTCGAGGGCCAGACCATCGGTGGTTGTGAAAATCTGGGCTTCCACGATGTTTGCGCCCGCTGCGGCGCAGGCACCGGTGATGATCGCCAGCAAACGGGGATGATCGATCGCCAGAATGGTGAGCTCAGTGACGCCGCGGAAGGCGTTGGTTTCGGTGTCGGTCAGCAGCATCTCGCCGGATTGGGCAGCCTTGAACAGAAGTTCCGCATGCTTCAGCTTGCGTGCCGGATCGACCTTCAGCCAGTAGGCCGGGAAATGTCGCTGGGCATAGGCTTGGAAATCGGCGTCGGAAAGCTGGGGCAGCCTGTCGCGCAGTTCGGCCTGCGCCGACAGCACGCGCTCCTTGCGGTTCATCGCGGAATGACCGCCTGCCAGAATAATCTCGGCCTCCCAATAGAGCGCCCGCAGCAGTTGGCCCTTCCAGCCGTTCCAGACGCCGGGCCCCACGGCCTTGATGTCGCAAACCGTCAGCACCAGCAGCAGCTTCAGCCGCTCCAGCGATTGCACGTTGATCGCAAAGCTCTCGATCGTCTTGGGATCGGAAATGTCGCGGTGCTGCGCCACGTTCGACATCAGGAGATGGTTCTCGATGAGCCAGCCAACTGTCTCGGTCTCGGCCTCCGTCAGGCCGAAGCGCGGGCAAAGTTCACGTGCGATCCTGGCCCCGGCAATGCTGTGATCCTCGTCGCGGCCCTTGCCGATATCGTGCAGGAACAGGGCGACATAAAGCGCGCGGCGGTTCTGCAAGGTCGGAAAAATCTCGTTGGCGACCGGATGCTCATCCTTGAGCCGTCCGGCATCGATTTCAGACAGCACGCCCACGGCACGCAAGGTGTGCTCATCCACGGTGTAATGATGATAGGAGGAAAACTGCATCATCGCCTGGATGCGGCCGAAATCCGGGATGAAGCGGCCCAGAACGCCGGTTTCATGCATGCGGCGCAGCACCAGTTCCGAAACGCTGCGTGATGTCAGAATCTCGAGAAACAGGCGGTTGGCCTCCGGATTGACCCGCAGTTTCGCGTCGATGTTGCGCAGCGACAGCGTCACCAGACGCTTCGCATCGGGGTGCAGCTCCAGCTGGTTCTGTGCCGCAAACCAGAACAGCCGCAGGAGGTTCACCGGATCCTTCGAAAACACCTCGTCGCTCGCCACCGTGATCCGGTCGTGATCGATGAGGAAGTCCAGAGTGCCTGACAGCGCCCTGCGCCGCCGCCTGAAACTGCCGATCATGCGGTCGAGCATGGCGCGCGGCTTCTGCTCGCGGGCTTCCAGCGCGGCACAGACGATCGCGGTCAGGTCACCCACATCCTTCGCCACCATGAAGTAATGTTTCATGAAGCGCTCGACCGCCGAGAGGCCGCCATGGGCGCGGTAGTGGAACTTCGCCGCCACCAGCCGCTGCATATCGAAGGACAGGCGCTCCTCGGCGCGTCCCGCGATGAAATGCATCATGCAGCGCACACGCCACAGAAAGTCCTCGCAGCGATGAAACAATGCCGCCTCGGCCGGGGTGAACACGCCCTGTTCCACCAGTTCCGAGGGTTCCTGAACGCGATAGACATACTTCGCGATCCAGAACAGCGTGTTCAGATCCCGCAAGCCGCCCTTGCCTTCCTTGACATTGGGCTCGACGAGGTAGCGCGACGATCCCTGCTTTTTCAGCCGAAGATCGCGCTCCTCAAGCTTTGCATGGGCAAATTCTGCGCCTGATCCCTTGACGATTTCCCGGTCAAACCGCCCGGCCAGCTCCTGGTAGAGGCCGATATCCCCTGCGATGATGCGGGACTCAAGCAGGGCGGTACGGGTCGTCAGATCCTTCTCCGCCTCGCGGATGCATTCATCGACCGAGCGGGTGGCATGGCCGACCTTCAACCCGAGATCCCAGAGGAAATACAGCAAGGTCTCAGCAATGCACTCGTTCCATGCCGTCTGCTTGAACGGAAAGAGAAACAGCACATCCACATCCGATCCCGGTGCCATCGTGCGGCGCCCGTAGCCGCCTGTGGCACAGATCGCCAGACGCTCGCCGGAAGATCGGTTTTCGGCTGGATAGAGCCGCGTGACCGCAACAGCATAAAGTCCGCGGATCACCGCGTCCTGGGCCAGCGACAATGATTCGGCGCAGGCAAATCCGCCGCCGCCTGCTTCAAGCGCTGTCTGGGCCAGAAGTCTCTCTTCCTGCAGATAGGTCTTGCAGAGATTGCTCGCCGCCTTCTTGATCTCGTCGGCGGAGAGGCCTGCGGCGATTGTCGCAAGCGCGATCTCGACGGGCGTGCGGCCATCGGCAGAGATGCGTCTTTCGGGAGGTTTGGCGCGCAGGTTCATCAGGCAGGCTCTGGATTTTTCCCGCTCATGCGCCTTGCGGGGCCTCGATGCAAGATCGCAAAAGCCGGGGGGATCCCCATCCATATGGTGTTGTGCGAATCGTGATGCCATGGCGCTCGGGAAGTGGTTGACCCTGCGGCAGTGTTGGCGTCTTCTGTTGGCATCCCCGTCACCAGAGGTCGCAACAATGCCCATCATCAACCGCGTCGCAGAATTTGCAGATGAAATCACTGGGTGGCGCCGCCACCTGCATGAGAATCCCGAGCTTGGCTACGAGGAGCACCAGACCGCTGCCTTCGTGGCGGAAAAGCTGAAATCCTTCGGGGTCGATGAGGTTGTGACGGGCATTGGCAAAACCGGCGTCGTCGCCGTGATCAAGGGCCGGAGCAATGGCTCAGGCAAGGTTGTCGGCCTGCGGGCAGACATGGACGCTCTTCCGATCACGGAAGCCACAGATGTTCCCTACAAGTCGAAGAATCCGGGAAAAATGCATGCCTGCGGCCATGATGGCCACACCGCCATGCTGCTGGGTGCGGCCAAATACCTGGCGGAAACCCGCAATTTCGACGGCACCGCTGTCATGATCTTCCAGCCTGCGGAAGAAGGCGGTGGGGGTGGTCTGGCGATGTGCGAGGACGGGCTGATGGAGCGCTTCGGCATCCAGGAGGTCTATGGCATGCACAACATGCCGGGCATTCCGATCGGCTCCTTCGCCATCAAGTCCGGGCCCACAATGGCAGCGGCCGATCGCTTTGATATCCACATCGACGGCCTTGGCGGACATGCGGCGCGCCCGCATGAGTGCATCGATCCTGTCGTCGCCAGTGCGCAGGTGATCATGGCGCTGCAGACCATCGCCTCGCGCGGGGTCGATCCGCTGGATTCCATCGTTGTGTCGACCTGTGACGTGAAATCGGGTGATGCCTACAATGTCATCCCGCAGACGGCCCATCTCCGGGGTACCGTGCGGACGCTGAAGCGGGATACCCGGGCGTTTGCCGAAAAGCGCATCAAGGAAATCGCCGCGGGCATCGCGCTCGCGTCAGGGACGAAAATCACAGTCGACTATCACATGGGCTATCCTGTGACGCTCAACCATCCCGATCAGACCGATTTCGCCGCCGCCGTTGCGGCCGGAATTTCAGGCGCCAATCTTGTCGACCGCTCGATCGAGCCACTGATGGGCGCGGAGGATTTTGCCTACATGCTGGAGGAGCGCCCCGGCGCCTATATCTTCATGGGCAATGGCGATACGGCGGGAGTCCATCATCCAGCCTATGACTTCGACGACAAGGCCATTCCTGTCGGCGTGTCCTACTGGGTGAAGGTGGCCGAGACGGCAATGGCGGCCTGATGGCAGCTATTCCTTCCCCCTTGGGGGAAGGTGGCACGCGAAGCGTGACGGATGAGGGAGAATCCCTGATCGTCGTTGTTCTCCCTCATCCGTCATGCAAGCATGACACCTTCTCCCAAGGGAGAAGGTGAGGAGTTTTTCAAGCCGCGTTGCGATAGGCCTTCGGGGACACCACGGTCTGCGCAAGGATCCGCAGATCAAGCATGATCGACCAGTGGTCGATATAGAACAGATCATGCTCGACACGCGCCGCCATCTTGTCATCGGTGGATGTCTCTCCCCTGAAGCCATTGACTTGCGCCCAGCCCGTGATGCCCGGCTTGACGTTGTGGCGGCGGGCATAGAGCGCGATGCGCCGCTCATATTCATGGTCATGGGCCAGCGCGTGGGGGCGGGGGCCGACAAGCGACATCTCGCCCTGGATGACGTTGAGCAATTGCGGCAGCTCATCCAGATTCCAGCGGCGCAGAAAGCGACCGACTCGGGTGATGCGGGGATCATTGGCCGCAGCCTGCCGGACCACATCACCGTCATCCAGCGTGAACATCGTGCGAAACTTGTAGATCCGGAACGGCTGCTGGTTGAAGCCGTAGCGTCGCTGCATGAAGAAGACAGGGCCCTTGCTGTCAAGCTTGATGGCGAGCGCCACGAGCGCCAACAGAGGTGCGAACACGACCAGTGCAAGCGTTGCCGTGACGGCGTCGAACACGCGTTTGATCGCGATGTCGCCGAAGGACATGGGGCGGCGCACGAGCTGGACACTCGAGACCGAGCCGATGCGCGATATCCGCACATCATGGAAGCGCTCAAGGATCGGATCAGCACCCAGATGGATGGACGCCGGGATCGTCAGGAACCGCGCGATCGTCTGGTCGATCATCGCCTTCTGGTCCCATGACATCAGCACGAACACATCGTCCGGTGCGGATGAGCGCGCGCGCAGGACTGCCTCATCGAGCGCTTCGGCGACACCGGCAACACTCTTGCCCGCAGGTTTCGGGATGATTGTGACACCGGCGATCTCCATGCCGAGATTCCATGGCTGGTGCGTTGTGGCAAAAGCCATCACCTCTTCTTCGAAACCGACGAGATAGATCCGCCGTGCCGCAACTGTTCCCGTCTTGCTGGCAATCTGGACAAGCCGCACCAGCAGATACCGAACCGCGACAAGAGAGACGAACCCGCCCGCATAGAGCAGCACCACCGTACCGCGCGAGAAGATCATGCTCGTCTTGGTCAAGAAGCCCAGGATGATAGCCGCGATAAAGGCGATGTTCCACAGCTGGAAGGACCGGCCCATGTGGCCGCGGAACTCCAGGAAATTTCCGATGCGGTATTCATCCCGGAGCGCATTGGGGATGAACACGAACAGCGAGATCACCGCGCCGATCTGCAGCAGGTTTTCGTTGAAGGGCATCTCGCCCAGCGCGACGAGGTGATAGACCCAGCCGATGACCAGCGCACTGACGATGATGGCGGCGGTATCCGCCAGCCCGGCAATGACAGTGAACGAGGCCCGGCTGCGCGCACCGCGTGACTGACGCACGGTACCTTCCAACGCTGCACTTCTTACGCCGACCGCCTGCATCGCCTTCAGTTTCTGTGTCATGTGCCGCCAACCTGTTTCTTTCAGGGACAGGTCTGGGTCTTCGCGAGACGCCTTCCTGGCCTTGGACAACAGGGTTGCAAACGGCATACCGCCCGAGCCGGGGAGACAGATTTGCGCGGCTCGTATGCGTCAGCTGCTTTGAACCTGCAACGCAATTTAATGAATTGTTAAGAAACGCGGACCGGATCAGCGGTTTCTGCATGGTTTGCGCCATCAAAAAGCAGTGATCACGAAAAAAGGTCCGGCGCGATGCGCCGGACCCTTGCCGAAAGACCTGATGGCAGGACGATCAGCTCAATGCGATCAGTCCTTGGCGCGCTCGATGTAGGAAGCGTCCTCGGTCAGAACCCAGATCCTCGTTCCGGAGGAAATATGTGGTGGAACGGTGGTGCGCACGCCATTCGACAGCATTGCAGGCTTGTAGGAGGATGACGCCGTCTGCCCCTTGGTCGTCGGCTCGGTATCGACGATTTCGAGGATCACCTTCTGCGGGATTTCGATGGCTACGGCGGCCTCGCCGAACACCGCGAGCTGTACGATCATGTTTTCCTGCAGGTAGGGTGCGGCATTGCCGATCACATCGGCCTGAACCTGGATCTGGTCGAAGTTCTCCTGGTTCATGAAATGGAAGCCATCACCGTCCTGATACAGATACTGGTAGTCGCGCGTGTCGAGCTCTGCCTTCTCGACCGACTCCGTCGTGCGGAAGCGGACCGAGACCTTGTTGCCGTCGCCCATGCGACGCATATCGAGCTGTGTCACCGGCGTGCCCTTGCCGGGATGGATGTTCTCGGCCGCAATGACGGTGTGCAGCTTGCCGTCCATTTCGACGACGTTGCCCTTGCGCAGCGAACTGGCGATGACCTTGACCATGAGAAATCCTTGGATTGGTTGCGCCGAACGCTTATGCAGGGCGCGAAAACGAGCTGGCGTCCCTCTGACAGGTTCGCAGACCGAAGAAAAGCCCCCCACTGGCCGGATGGCGAATTTTGGCATCGAAATGAGCGGACTTCCTCCATACTGGAACCGGGAACAGCATGCGGCGCGGCGCGGGCGGCTGCTGGCGCGCGGGCGCATCAAGGCCACATTGCGCCAGCATTTCGCGCCGCATGCTGTTCCCGGTTCCAGTATGGAGGAAGTCCGCTCATTTCGATGCCAAAATTCGCCATCCGGCCAGTGGGGGGCTTTTCTTCGGTCTGCGAACCTGTC
>JANMFA010000591.1:0-3907 GCA_031377545.1 Hyphomicrobiales bacterium
TGGCCACAGTCTTGCCAGCCGGCACCTCGAAGCTGATGCCCTTCAGGATCGCGCGGTCAGGATTGTAATGAAAATGCACGTTCTCGAAGTGCACAGCCCCTGCCCGCACCTCCAGCGCCTTGGCGCCGGGCTTGTCCTCCACCTCCGCATTGGTGGACAGGATCTCGAACATCTTCTCGATGTCCACCAGCGCCTGGCGGATCTCGCGGTAGACCGTGCCCATGAAGTTGAGCGGCTGGTAGAGCTGGATGAGCATGGCGTTGACCATGACGAAATCGCCGACCGTGTTGCGCCCCGCAGCCACATCCAGCGCGGACATGACCATGCAGGCGGTGAGCCCAGCCGTGAAGATGACGGCCTGGCCTGCGTTCAGCACAGCGAGCGAGATGTAGCTCTTGGTGCTGGCCTTCTCGTAGGTCGCCATGGAGCGGTCGTAGCGGCTGTTCTCGCGCTTTTCCGCGCCGAAATACTTCACGGTCTCGAAGTTCAGCAGGCTGTCCACCGCCTTGGTATTGGCATCGGTGTCGCTGTCGTTCATCTGGCGGCGGATGCCGATGCGCCAGTTCGTGGCGCTGATCGTGAACCAGAGATAGGCCACGATCATGGTCGTGATGACGACAACATAGCGCCAGTCGAAAGCGAAGATGAAGACCGCGCACACCAGCAGGAACTCGATGATCGTGGGAATGAGCGTCAGCAGCGCCATCCGCGACAGTTCCTCGATGCCACGCCGCCCGCGCTCCAGCACCCGAGTCAGTCCACCGGTCTTGCGTTCGAGATGGAAGCGCAGCGAGAGTCTGTGCATATGCTGGAAGGTCTCGTTCGCCAGCCTGCGCACGGCATGCATCGACACCGCTGCAAAAACGCCGTCCCTCAGCTGCTGGAACAGCGCCATGCCGACGCGCGCCAGTCCGTAAAGCATCGTGGCGACAACAGGCGCTCCGATCAGCCACGGCAACGCCGAGGCAGCAATGGCGCCGGGCTCCTTCTGGCTCATCGCCACAAGCGCATCGGTGGCCCATTTGAAGGTGAAGGGCACCGAAATCGTGATCAACTTGGCGATCAGGATCAGTACGAATGCGATCACCACCCGCATCTGCAAATCCCGCCGGTCGGACGGCCACAGATAGGGCCACAGCGTCACGAGCGTGCCCAGCATGCTGTCGTTGGCGTTGAACGGCTTGGAAGCGGCAACCGGCGCAACGGCCGGGTCGTTCCCGGATCGGGAGGCGGACATGAAATACTTTCTAACGTCGACTGTCCTGATCATATAGGTTCTCAAAGTGATTCATGCAGCAGCCAATTCACCTATTTTGCTCGCGCATTGCAGAATCCGTTTGACGATCCGCCCTCCCTGAAAGGAGCCAGCATGTCTCTTTCGATCTGTGTCTATTGCGGCTCCGGCGCTGGCCGGGATCCGCGCTATCTCGCCGCCGCTGAAACGCTCGGGCGCATGATTGCGACCGCAGGCCACGAACTCGTCTATGGCGGTGGCAATGTCGGCCTGATGGGCGCGGTCGCCAAGGCGGTGAAGGACAACGGCGGTCGGGTCACCGGCATCATCCCGCATTTCCTGCTGACCAAGGAAAAACTCAAGGCCGACGCCGACAACATCATTCTCGTCGAGGACATGCACGAGCGAAAGATGAAGATGTTCGAAAAATCGGATGCTTTCGTGGCGCTTCCCGGCGGCATAGGCACGCTGGAGGAACTGGTCGAGCAGATGACCTGGGCGCAGCTCGGCCGCCACGGCAAGCCGATTGTCATCGCGGATATTGCCGGGTTCTGGCGACCCTTCATGGATATTCTGGCCCACATGCGGATGGAGGGTTTCATCCGCGACGGCCTTGAGGTCCGCACGATGACGGCCGAAAAGGCCGAGGACATCGTGCCGATGATCGAAACCTGGGTGGAGCGCCAGGGCCGGAGCCAGCCCAATGCGGACTGGTCCGCCCGGCTGATGTGACACGCGCCTTATCCCTGTCGCATTTCACCTTTGCAATCCGGGTATTCTTTTCTATTCATAGACAATGAAAAGGACGCCCCCGGGATGATCAGAGCCATCACATTTGCCACCGCCGCCATTCTGCTGCCTGCGGCGTCCGCCGTGGCCCAGACGCGTTTGCCCGCCCAGATCAATGTCGACAACCAGCGTGCCGCGACGCTGACGGAACTTGTTGTCGCCGATGGCGAGGGCAAGGTGATCGCCCGCCTTGCCCGGCCGCTCGCCGCTGGCAAGAAAAGCGTCCTGAAATTTGGCAAGGCCAAGGGTTGCGAGATGACGGTTCAGGCCAGATTCGACGATGAAGGCGAGGTCGACGAGACGCTGAACCTCTGCAAGGAAAAGGTACTGCGGTTCAGGGAGTGAATAAACTGTCCTTCCCCCCTGGGGGAAGGCGGCAGGCAAAGCCTGACGGATGAGGGAGAACCGCAGGCGTCGGGGATTCTCCCTCATCCACCCCGCAAGTGCGGGGCACCTTCTCCCTTGGGAGAAGGAGAGATAGCCTCCCCCCGCATCAGCTTGTACAGGATCGAATCCGTCAGCGCCTGGAATGACGCGTCGATGATGTTCGCCGACACGCCCACCGTCGTCCATGTCTCTCCGGTCTCGTCGCGGCTTTCCACCAGCACGCGCGTCACGGCATCGGTGCCGCCCTGGAAGATGCGGACCTTGAAATCCAGCAGCTCCAGCCCGGCGATCTGGCTCTGGTATTTGCCGAGATCCTTGCGCAAGGCCTTGTCCAGCGCGTTGATCGGGCCATCGCCCTCGGCGGCCGAAATCATCGTCTCGCCGTCAACCACCACTTTCACGGTGGCCTCGGAGAACGTCACGAGCTGGCCGTTGACGTTGTAGCGCCGCTCGACATTGACCTTGAAGCGCTCGATCCGGAAATATTCCCGCGTGTGGCCCAGCACGCGCTGCGCCAGCACGTAAAACGAGGCATCCGCCGCCTCATAGGCATAGCCCACCGCCTCGCGTTCCTTCACCTCGTCCAGCAACCGGGCGATGCGCGGATCATCGCGGCTGACGCTGATGCCCAGCCGCTCCAGCTCCGACAGCACATTGGACCGCCCGGCCTGCGTCGAGACCAGCACGGAGCGCAGGTTGCCCACGCTCTCCGGCTCGATATGCTCATAGGTCCGGGGATCTTTCATCACGGCAGAAGCATGGATGCCCGCCTTGGTGGCAAAGGCAGCAGCACCCACATAGGGCGACTGGCGCCGTGGCTGGCGGTTAAGAATCTCGTCGAACGCCCGCGACATCGGCGTGATCCCGGCCATCGCGGCATCGGAAACACCTGTTTCGAAGCTGTCCGCATAAGGCGCCTTCAGCTTCAGTGTGGGGATGAGTGTCACGAGATTGGCGTTGCCGCAGCGCTCGCCCAACCCGTTGAGCGTGCCCTGGATCTGCCGCAGCCGCCCTGCTTCTCCAGGCATTCGCCCGTGCCATAGCCTTCCTGATCGGTGATGATGAACAGGGTCTGGCGGGCATCACCGAGCGGGCTGCGCGTGTTCTGCGCCAGCGAAAGGCCGGAGACGAACAGGCCGCCGAGGCAGCAGGCGGCGAGGATGATGGTGCGGTTCAGCGACATGGGGCAATCCTCCGGCGGTCGCGCAGGTTTCGCGAAAACGATGCCGGAACATGGTTAAGAAAGCCTGAAACAGGCGTTTTCGTGCCATCCCATGAACCGGACGTCCGGTCGGGAACGACAAACGACGAACCGCCTCTTTCGCACGGTATCTTGACCTTTGGCCGTGAAAAGATCACAAGGCTAGCATGACGAAGACGCAGATCATTTGCGCCACCATTATTTGCGGCTGAGCTTCGCTCTGGCCGGTTCCGTTTCGTCTGATTTCACCAAATCATACCAGGATCACCCGGCCAGCCGTGAGGCAAGGTTCGTTT
>JANMFA010000210.1:0-3897 GCA_031377545.1 Hyphomicrobiales bacterium
CGCTCATGCGGGCCAAGGCAGCGAGTAGGTCCTCACGTTGGTGAAACTCTTCATCGCCTCGACCACGCCTTCCTTGTAGCCGAGGCCGGAATCCTTGATGCCGCCGAAAGGCGACATTTCGATCCGGTATCCCGGTACTTCCCAGATGTTGACCGTGCCGACATCAAGCCCGCTGATGAAACGGGTGATATAGTCCAGCCGGTTGGTGCAAACACCCGACGAAAGACCAAAAGCCGTGGAGTTTGAAATTCTGATGACAGACTCGATGTCATCGGGCACCCGGATGATCGGAATCACCGGGCCGAACGTTTCCTCATGGACCAGTTCGCAATCGTAGGGAACGTGATCGACAACGGTCGGTGGATAGAGCGCCCCCTGCCGGTTGTTGCCATGCAGCAGCACCGCGCCTTTCGATACAGCGTCATTGACGCGACGCTCAAAGCCCATGGCGGCCTGCTCGGTGATCACCGTGCCGACATCCACCGTCGGATCCATCGGATTGCCCGCTTTCAGTTTCCTAGCCTTTTCCAGCACCAGCTTTGAAAAAGCATCCGCCACCGATTGCACAACCAGAATGCGCTTCACCGCCGTGCAGCGTTGGCCCGAGTTCTTGGTGGCACCCTGCACCGCGAGTTCCGCCGCCTTGTCCAGGTCAGCGTCCTCCATGACGATCAGCGGATCGTTGCCGCCTAGCTCCAGCACGATCCGGCGGTAGCCCGCCTTTTCCGCGATGTATTTGCCGACCCGCACCGAGCCTGTGAACGTGATCAGATCGGCGTCGGGATCGGTGATCATGGAATCGCCCATCGTCGAGGGATTGCCCGTGACGATGGACAGCATTTCTGGCGGCAGGCCAGCCTCGTAGAGGATATCGGCCAGCAGCAGCGCCGTCAGAGGCGTCAGTTCCGTGGGCTTGAGCACCATGCGGTTGTTGGTGGCGATGGCGGGCGCGATCTTGTGTGACACCATGTTGAGCGGATGGTTGAATGGCGTGATGGCCGAGATCACACCCATCAGCGGCACACGCGTCGTGAAGATCTTGCGCTGCTTGCCGTTGGGGCTGATGTCGCAGGCAAAGGTCTCTCCATCGTCCTTGATGCACAGCTGGCCAGCGAAGGAATAGACGTCGTAGGCGCGCGTGGCCTCATAGAGTGAATCCTTCCAGCAAAGGCCGGATTCCGCCGTTATCACCCGGGCGATCTCCTCGCGGCGCTTGGCCAGAAGTTCCGCAGTCCGCAGCAAGATCTGCTGGCGCTCATAGCGCGTCAGCTTCGGTGTGAAGGCTTTCGCCTTGCTGAAAGCGTCACGCACATGCTCAGGTCGCCCGGCAGGCACGGTGCAGACAACCGAATTGTCGTATGGATTGCGCACTTCGATGACGTCATCGGTTGAAACCAGTTTGCCGGCGATCCGCATCGCTTCACGCCGGACAGGCAAAGGTGTGTGGATGGTCATGCCTGCAGTTTCCCCGTGGTTTCCGTCCAGTTCATGGCAGCAGCGAAGACATCGAAGGTGCGCAGACGATGGCCAGCTGGAACGGAAATCGGTCGGTTGGCGATCATCGGCACCTTCTGCTCGCTGAGGCCGCCATGCGAGCGCAGCGGCTCGTCCAGACCTGAAAGATCATGCAGCTCAGGCGCAGTTCCCAACGTCACGTGACGCGTTGAGATCACCACGATGTCGCCGATCCTGTCTGGCGGAAGCTCGAACCTGCGGCAAGCCTCATCGCGCGTGATTGCGACCTCAATGCCCGCCATTGCCGTCAGCTTCGCGATCAGATCAGGAACGCTGGAGCCCGCCGGGACATAGACCGTGGCAAACGAACCAAGAGCACCATGGTGCGCCACATAGGGGTCGGTGATCGGCAGGATCACCCGTGCCGCTCCCTTGCCGAGCCAACCGTCGAAATGACTCTGGAGATAGACCACGTCAGGCGTGCCATCGGCCAGATGCTTGTCGTTCATACCGTGATCTGCCGTCGCGACGATGATGCAGCCCAGCGCATCGAGCCGCGCGAGATAGCCGTCGATCATAGCGTAGAAATCATTGGCGATCTTCGAGCCCGGCGCGGCCTTGTGCTGGATGTAATCCGTCGTCGAGAGATACATCAGATCCGGCCGCATGGTTTCGACAAGCTTGACGCCGGCCGCGAAGACAAACTCCGAGAGATCCGCCGAATAGACATCCGGCACCGGTCGGCCGACGAAACGAAGAACGCTGGCAATACCATTGTCCGCTATGGTTGCCTTGTCCGCTTTTTCCGACGAGAAGGCGACAGCGCGGCCTGTGCTGTAATCCAGACCGTTGGAGAGCAGCAGCCGCAGCTTGTCCTTGGCCGTCACCATGGCGACCTTCTTTCCTGCATCATGGACCGCCGCGAGGATCGTCGGTGCGCGGAGGAACTTCGGGTCATTCATCATGACCTCCGTGCCCGTTGCGGGATCATAGAAGAAATTCCCCGCAATACCGTGGACGGCCGGCGGACGCCCCGTGATGATCGACAGGTTGTTGGGATTGGTGAAGCTGGGGATCACGCATTCCGCGATCATACTGGCGCCACCGCGCATCATGCGCGCGAAGGTAGGCGCCACGCCCGCAGCGATGGCCGCCTCAATGTAGCCGGGCTCCGATCCGTCGATGCAGATCACGACGGTTGGCTGCCCTGGGAGCATGTAGGAACGATCATTGACGGTCACAGTGGTTTGCATCTGTTTTGCTTTCAAGCCGCCATCGCGGGCGTCAGTTTAACACCCATCTCGTCCAGCACGGCCTGCACGGCACCGAGCGCGCCCTGCATATCCTTTGGATAGAGCCGACCGATACAGCCGATACGGAAGGAGTCGGCCACCGTCAGCTTGCCGGGATAGATCACGTAGCCACGGTCCTTGAGGGCATCATAGAAGCGCTGGAACACGAACTTCGGATTGGTCGGCATGTGAAACGTCACGATGATCGGTGCCTGCAGGTGATCAGGCAGCAGGGTCCGGAAGCCCATGGCACGCATGCCATCGATCAGCACCTTGCCATTTTGCGCATACCGCCCGCCCCTGCCCTTCTGGCCACCCTCCGCGTCGAACTCGGCAAGCGCCTGATGGAAGGCCACGATCACATGGATGGGCGGCGTGAAGCGATATTGCCCGGTTTTCTCGAAATTCGCCCATTGATCGTGGATGTCCAGCGTCAGCGTCGTGGCATTGCCTTTCAGGCCGGGCAGGACGGACTTGCGGGCCACAACGAAGCCAAGGCCCGGCACGCCCTCAATGCACTTGTTGGAGGATGCCGCGATGGCATCGGCATGGGACTTTTCGGCATCCAGCGGCAAGGCCCCGAACGCACTCATGGAATCGATGAGATAGGATTTGCCGTAACGGGCAGCGATGGCACCAATCTCATGCACGGGATTGAGGATGCCCGATGTCGTCTCGCAATGCACCGTGAAGACATGGGTGATGGATTTCGAGCGTTTCAGCACCGCTTCGATCTTCGCAAGGTCCGGCGGTGTATCCTCCGGTGTTTCCAGAACGACTGACTTGCGCCGCGCGATATCGAGAATGCGCTTCGCCCGATGCCCATAGGCACCGTTCACGATCAGCAACACCCTGCCCTTTGGCGGCACGAAACTCGTCAGCATGGCCTCGACCGCGAAGGTGCCCGACCCCTGGACCGGGACAGTGACAAAGCTTTCAGGCGCATGAACAATGGCAGGCAAGGCGGCCAGCACCTCACGGTTGATGCGCAGGAAGGTCGCGTCGCGCGAACCCCAGTCATGAACCATGACCTCCTTCACCGATTTCGATGTCGTGAGCGGCCGGCGTCAAGCTTGTCGAAACCATGCGGCCGGATCTGATGTATCTCTCGACGACGGATTACATCCAGCACAAGGCCGCGCCGGGCTCG
>JANMFA010000017.1:0-1708 GCA_031377545.1 Hyphomicrobiales bacterium
AGACCCGGCTCATGCCCGGCATTTTCTCGATCAGTTGCTTGGCGAACTGAGCACCCGGGATCGTGCCCATGGCACCGGCGAAATAGTTGAGCTTGACCAGCTGGTCGCGCACCGCATCGGCAATGGCAACGCGCCCGTAGCCGACATTGACGGTCCAGACACCGCCTGAGGTGGCGTCAAGATGCTCGCGCCCGGCCGTGTTCCAGACGCGCAGCCCCTTGCCCTCGATGATGATGAGGGGATCGACCGTCTCATATTTCTTGTGCTGCGAGAGATGATGCCAGACGTGCTCGCGGTCCGCGTCAATGATATCGCGGTAGTCGTTCTTGGGCGCATGGATGTTCATAAAAAGAGGCTCCAGCTCGAACACGGCTCATGCCGGCTTCGAGCCTGCAACATGCCACGCGGGCGTCACAGCCTCAAGCAGTTGCTGCAGGCTACTGCACCAGCGCCGTCGACATCCAGGGCAGATAGACCAGTGCCAGCAGCACGACGCCCATAATGCCGAAATACGGCATGGATCCTGCAAAGATCGTCTCGATCGAGACGTTGGGATCGTTCAACGTTGCCTTTACGGTGAACACCGAGATGCCGAAGGGAGGCGACAACAGACCCATCTCCACCGCGACCACGGTAATGATGCCGAAGTGGATGAGGTCGAAGCCGAGCTCCTTGGCGATGGGCGCACAGATCGGCACCATGATCAGCATGATGGACGAACTGTCGAGGATCATGCCCAGAAAGAGCAGGATGGCAATATAAACGAAGATGAAGCCATAGGCACCAAGGCCGCTGCCCTGCACGAAATCAGCAATGCCATTGGGCACGCCCGCCATCGACAACATGCGGCTGTAAAGCCCGGCTGCAATCAGCAGGAACAGGATCGAGGCGGAGACATGCCCGGTTTCCTTCAGGATGCGCCACATCTTCGGCATGTCCAGCCGCCGTCTGGCCAGCGCGATCACCAGCGCACCGAAAGCGCCAACGCCGCCCGCTTCCGTCGGAGTGAAGATGCCACTGTAGAGCCCACCGAGGATCAGCGCCACCAGGCTGGCGATGGGGACGAGCTTCACCAGCATCTCGCCCGGCCCCATCACCGATTCATCAATGTTGCGCTGCGCTCCGGGGACCATCACCTTGTCGGGGAAGAAGGTGGCGTAGCAGAAGATCATGATGGCAAAGCCCAGCGCGATGACAATGCCGGGAATGACACCGGCAACGAACATCTTGCCGATGGAGACCTCCGCCAGCACGCCGTAGATGATCATCAGCAGGCTTGGCGGGATCAGCATGCCGAGAATGGATGATCCCGCGACCGCACCGACAGCAAAGCGCATGGTGTAGCCATGGCGAAGCATCTCCGGCACGGCGACCTTGGTGAACACGGCCGCCGAGGCAATGGAGATGCCTGTCACTGCTGCAAAGACGGCGTTTGCGGCGACGGTCGCGATGCCGAGCCCGCCGCGCACGCGCCGCAGCAGATGCTGCGCCACGTCGAATGTGTCCTTGCCAACATCGGAGATGCTGACGAGCAGGCCCATCAGCACGAAAAGCGGGATGGTGGCGAAGAGATAGTCCTGGATGCCGCTATAGGTGGCGATGGCGGCAAGCTTGAGCGCCAGTTCCGGGTTGTCGCGGATCAGCATCACGCCGACCATGGCCAGTCCAATCAGCGCCACGCCCATGTGCAGGCCCAGCGTGACAAGGC
>JANMFA010000036.1:0-2868 GCA_031377545.1 Hyphomicrobiales bacterium
CCGCCTGCAAGTCCGGAAGCGAAGCGCCAGATCATCAGCAGCAGAAAATAGACCATGACCTTGCGGACATGGAACACCCGTATGGCAAGGCCGACAAAGCCTGGCGCCCCCTGCCAGACAATCCGCTCGCCTTCCGGCAACATCGCCGGAAGACCTTTCACCGGTTCAAAGTCAAAATCATCATGGGCCATGACGTGATCTCCCCCTCCACGCCACGGCTTCAGGCCAGTGGCTCTTGCCGCATGCGCGTGGCATACAGCGTGCCGCCACCGTAGTAGCCCATGATCTTGTCCTCCTCGAGCAGTGTCACCTGATCCATACTCCTGGTGCCAGGCACTGTCGGGAAGTGTTCCGCAAAGATCGAGCGCACGGTCACAGTCCGGCTGTTGCCATCCACGACGGCGAAGTTCGTCGGCAGCAGGACACGGCGTGTGCCATTGGCAACCGGAACATCAACCTCCATGTAACGCATCACGTATTCCGCGCGGTCAATCCAGAGTTCGACAACCGTACCCGCCACTTTCTTGTTCCCGGCAATGACCTTCATGCCGATCGGGCTCGGATCGCCCTTGGCGACATGGAAGGCTGACGCTAGCCGCAACGGCTTGATCCGCACGCTGCCATCGGACATCAGGTCAGGCCTGTCGGCACGTTCCGCGTAGGATGCCGGACCCACACCAGCCGCCATGGGATGGCCGGTCGGCACATAGGCTGTACCGGGATGCCGCGCCATCGGCTTCAGGGCGAGTTCTCTCGTATCCGCGCGCCCCCCGGAAACCGTCACGTGCTCACCATTGGCAAGCTTGAAAGTCTTGGCTGGCGGTGGTTCCGGGAAACCGACGCTGCGTACCCTGCCCTCGCCAACGTCGGGAACCATCGGATAGCCCTCAAGCTTGCTCTCCCGATGGAGCCAGAGCACCAGCAGCACGAAGAAGCCGGTGAACAGATAGACGCTGATCAGCGCCAGATCGATATTCTCGCCCATGGTATCCTCCGTGGATGGTTCAGTTCGGGAAGGCGGTTAACCCGAACGGGGATGAAGTCTTGTCTTTCTTGGCACCGATGACGCCCACGAGGGGCCCGATCGCCGCAAGCGCGACGAACAGCAGAAGAATTTCGATGTGATAGACGACGGCGTAGCTGGCCTCGACGCTCTTGAAGGCTGGCCCAAGCTTGCCGGTCGCCGCGAAGGTCGCAACGAGATCCCTGAGGACACCGCCAAAGCCCATGGCCAGGCCCGCTGACGTCGCCTGAACGGCACCCCAAGCACCAAGCGCCAGGCCAGCGCCGACTTCCTTGCCGAAAGACATCGCTGCGGTCAGCGTGCTGATGGCAAAAAATCCTGCTCCCAGACCAATAGCGAATGTGCCGATGCGGAAGACAGTCGCGGACTGAAGCGGTGCCGCCATGATGACTGTCGTAAAGGCGACGATGCCGATCAGCAATCCGCGGGCGGCCAGCCGGGCAGGATCAACGCCATGCATCAGCGCCCTTGCAGCCAGCACGAATGCCACGATCGATCCTGTTGCCATGATCGCCGTCAGCATTGTCGTCTGGGCAACGGATTGCTTCAGCACCTCGGCACCATAGGGTTCGAGAATGACATCCTGCATGCTGAAAGCAGCCGTCCCGAGCCCGACAGCGATCAGGAACCGCCGCGCCCCGCTTTCTTGCGAGAACCGGCGCCAGACCACGCTGAATTCCTCGGTCTTGCTGTCACCGGTTGTCCGTGCGGGATTGCGCGCTTCCTGCTTCCACAATGCGATCAAATGGAGCACGGCGGTCACGACGGCCACGCCCTGCACGACCTGGATGAGCCGAACCGCGCTGAAATCCTGCAGCAGGTAGCCGAAGACGAAACCGCTGAAGACCATGCCGACAAGCTGCATCATGTACATCAGCGCCACAACACGGGGATGCGATTCCACCGTCGCGATATCTGTCGCAAGCGCCAATCCCGCTGTTTGTGTCACATGCACGCCGCCACCAACGAGGATGAATGCAACTGTGGCACCGATCTGGCCATACAGGACACCATTGACGCCATCGCCGTCACCGGAAAGCAGCAGCAACGCGAATGGCATGAAAGCGAATCCGCCAAACATCATCAGGCTGCCGACCCAGATGTAAGGCACGCGACGCCAGCCCAGCGCTGACTTGTGATGGTCCGACTTGAAGCCGATCAGCGTCCGGAATGGCGCGGACAGCACCGGCAGTGCGACAAGAATGGCCACCAGTGATGCTGAAACCGTCAACTCTACAATCATCACCCGGTTGAGCGTGCCGACAAGCAGCACCATGGCCATGCCACCGGCAAGCTGGAACAGCGAGAGACGCAGCAGTCTGATCAGCGGCAGACCTTCGGTCGCGACATCGGCGAACGGCAGGAACTGGATGCCCGCCTTCTGGATCGTCCCGATGATGTACCGCTGGACGCCGTTCATGTGCGGACGAGCTCCATGGCCTGGCTGACGTAGAACGGCTTCTTGACCCTGTAGGTTCGTCCAATTGCCCATCCGGCCAGAGCGGGATCAGCCGCGATCCGCTGCCTCAGCTCTTTCTCCGCGACGGGTTCGATCGCAGGCGAGCGGTCACTGCGGGGGAAGAGCTTTCCAGCCAGTTTCATGGCTTTCAGCAGCGGCGTGCTGGGCGCGAACGTGAAGACGATCGACTTCTCGGTTCTGGAAGCAAGCACCGACAGCGAGCGCACGATATCGCTGGCGGGATAGTGAATCAGGGAGTCCATCGAGACGACATGCTCGAACCGGCCAAGTGCAGGGTCCAGCATATCGCCAACCTTGAAAAGGATGCTGCCGCCCTCGAGGTTCTCGGGAGTCCGCCGATCCGCAAGCTGAACGAGATTGGCCG
>JANMFA010000045.1:0-1773 GCA_031377545.1 Hyphomicrobiales bacterium
CACCGAGGCCTATGAAGGCGGCCGCGAAAAGGTCGCCAAGTTCCTCAACGCCGGGCGCACCGAAGAGATCATCTTCACCCGCAACGCCACCGAGGCGATCAACCTCGTGGCGTCATCCTGGGGCGAGCCGAATATCAAGGCCGGCGACGAGATCGTACTCTCGATCATGGAGCACCATTCCAACATCGTGCCCTGGCATTTCTGGCGCGAGCAGAAGGGCGCCGTGATCAAATGGGCGCCGGTGGATGAGGACGGCAATTTCCTGCTGGAAGAGTTCGAAAAGCTCATCACCTCGCGCACCAGGGTGATCTCCATCACCATGATGTCCAATGCTCTGGGCACCATTGTGCCGGTGAAGGAGATCTGTGCACTGGCCAGGAAGCACGGCATCGTTGTGCTGGTTGATGGCGCACAGGCTGCCGTGCATCTCGACATCGACGTGCAGGATATCGGCTGTGATTTCTTCGTCATGACGGGACACAAGCTCTACGGCCCGTCCGGGATCGGCGTACTGTGGGGCAAGAAGGCGCTTCTCAACGCCATGCCGCCGTTTCTGGGTGGTGGCGAGATGATCCGTGTCGTCACGGAAGACACCGTGACCTACAACGAGGCGCCACACCGCTTCGAGGCGGGAACCCCTCCCCTCGTGCAGGCCATTGGCCTTGGCGAGGCGATCAGATACATCAACGTCATCGGCAAACCGGCGATCCGCGCGCATGAGGATGCGCTGGTGAAATACGCTCACCAGAAACTGGGTGAAATCAACTCCATCCGCATCATCGGCAAAGCGAAGCACAAAAGTTCCGTCGTGTCCTTCGCCTTCGAGAACGCTCATGCCCATGATGTGGCGACTGTGATCGACCACCATGGCGTTGCTGTGCGCGCTGGCACCCATTGCACCATGCCATTGCTCGCCCGTTTCGGCGTCACCGCGACATGCCGGGCTTCATTCGGCCTCTACAACACGATGGATGAGGTGGATGTGCTGGCCAATGCGCTGCGCAAGGCCGAAGCCTTGTTTGCCTGAACCAGAAGGCCTAGATTGAACGAATGAATGACACGCTCGAAACCGCCAAGCCCAATGCGCCCGACATGGCAACAGCCGCCACGCTGGCGCCGGAGGAGATTGATCGACTGACCGATGACATCATTGCGGCGCTCAAAACGGTTTACGATCCCGAAATTCCTTCCGATATCTACGAACTCGGGCTGATCTACCGCGTCGCGATCAGCGATGAGCGCCATGTTGACATTGACATGACGCTGACGGCACCGGGCTGCCCTGTCGCAGGTGAAATGCCGGGCTGGGTCGAGAATGCGGTCAGCGTCGTCCCGGGCGTCTCGGGTGTGAAGGTCGCGATGACCTTTGATCCGCCCTGGGATCAGTCACGCATGTCGGACGAAGCGCGAGTTGCGCTTGATATGTGGTAAGGACACCGTTCTTTCATCATCCTGCGCGAGACTGGGAACCCGGCTCCACAGTCAAAAGCCTACGTCCTCCTACGGGGTCGATTTTTGACGCTGGACCGCTTACATTGCTGATTGCGATCTCAGGCCTTGAACCTGATGCTCGAAAGGAATGAACGATGCGCCCAAGAATGCAGGTCATGACCATAACCGAATCCGCGGCTGAACGTGTGCGGTCTGCGGTAGCAAATGCTGATAATCCGGTGTTATTCCTGCTTGTCGTCGTCAAGAACTGCGGCTTCGCCGGCATGAGCTACACCGTGTAATATGCTGAAAACGTCAATACCTTCGACGAAGTTATCGAGG
>JANMFA010000018.1:0-13291 GCA_031377545.1 Hyphomicrobiales bacterium
ACGAAACCATCGAAGGCTGGAGTGAATCAACCGCTGGAGCACGCTCCTGGGCGGACTTGCCGGCGCAGGCCATCAAATACGTTCGCCGCGTTGAGGAACTGATCGGCGCACCTGTCACCGTTCTTTCCACCAGCCCGGAACGCGACGATACAATCTTGATGCGGAACCCCTTTGAAGGCTAAGGGGTTCTGTGGTGACGCGCCCGGTTGGTCAATACCCTCTCGATCTTTGGAGCGACAGACACAACGTTTCAGGGAAATCTTACCCTTTGCACGACTGCATGGATTGAATGGCTGACTACTATCCCCTTCTTAACAAGGCAGTTTCTGGCCTTGATCCAAATACCCTGGAGGCGCGCCAGGCGATCTATGATCGCGCCCGCATGGCCCTGACGCGGCAGATGGCATCGATGGATCCACCGGTCGCCCAGGATGTGATTGATCGCGAACTTGGCGCACTTGATCTCGTGGTGCAGCGGCTGGAACGGGAGGCTGCCGGCCTCGGCCCGGAAGATGTGGCCGAAACCCGCGCGACCGATGCGCCTGTTCCCGACGAGACGATGCGGGCCACCGCGCCTCGTCCGCAGGTTGCGCGCAAGCAACCGTCCAAATCACGCAACAAGCCACTTCTGGCTGTTGGCCTGTCGATTGGCTTTGTGGCTGTCATGGCGATTGCGACGCTCGCATTCTTGCGACGCAACGAGCCTCCTGCGGTCGCGACGCGCACCCCTGCACCTGCCGCTTCTCCGCAGTCCGGCCCTGCACCAGGGCCCGCAAAGACAACGGAACGGGTCCAGCCCGGTGCAACAGACCCCACGACCGCACCGCCGTCAGCGGCCCCGGCTCCTGTTCAGCCCCAGCCAGCACCTGCGGCACCGCCACCACCCCCTGTGGTCGTGACGCGACCGCCGACAGCCGCGCCGCCGCCTGCTTCTGCACCACCGCCGCCCGGCGTTGCGACGCCTGCGCCACCGGCGCAGCCGCAGATCGCGGTCGCCAACCGCATGGCTGTCATTCTCGAAGGCAAGGAAGAGCCGCAGAAGGTCGATGTGCGCCAGGGCACCGTTGTCTGGCGTTCGGAAATGGTGAGCGGTGGTCAGGGCCAGCCCTTGCAGCAGGCCATCCGCGCCGTTGCCGAGGCACCCGACCTGCGCTTGCGGGCCGAAGTCACGATTCAAAAGAACAGGGATCCAGCCTTCCCGGCTTCGCATACGGTGCAAGTCCAGTTCTCGACGCTTGGACAGTCCGAGATAGGCGCTGTGCAGACCCTCAGCCAGATCGAGTTCCGCCAGACGGAGAACCAACCCGGTTATGCTCTCGCTGGCCAGGGCATCTCGGTCATGGAGAACGTTTTCCTCGTGGCGCTGGCCCAGATCGAGCCCGCCCAGTCCCGCAACATCGAGATGATGCGCTCCCGCCCCCTGATCTACATGGAATTCCAGCTGGTTGGCGGACGCCGTGGTGCCGTGATCCTCGAAAAGGGCATCAGCGGACAACAGGTGTTCGAGGACGCTTTCCGCGTCTGGCAGTGACACCAGAGCTGGCTGTGACCACAAAAAAGGTGCCGCTGCTGTCCAGGGCACCCTTCGTGAAATCTTTCCGGTTCAGTGCAGGGTCCGGCTCCCCATTTCGACGCGAATTTTGGTGATCGCGTCCTTCAGTTTCAGCTTTCGTCGTTTCAAACTGGCTATCTTGGTCTCATCAGCATTGGCGTGCTGCTGTTCCGTTTCGATCTCCGTATCCAGCGTCCTGTGCTTGCGCTCCAGTTCTGCCAGGTGCGTTTCCAACGACATAGGCTGACCTCCTTTGTTTAAGGGCCGACAGGCCGAATCTGACACAAAGCCAAATGCCTGTCCAAGAAGATCAATGCCGCAATGCACCAAATCTCCACGGTACCGAGCGCTGACGCTTGACTTCGAGGGGTGGGGTGCGAGACATGATCCTCCTTCGCCAGGGTCACTGCAAAACTTGGCAATTTCGGGGTGTCGCGTTCAGAAATGTCGATCATTGCTTCCGATGACGAGCGGATCACCCTGGAGCGCGAGCTGCAGATGCTGCATCAGGACCATCGCGACCTCGATGCGGCCATTCTGGCGCTGGAGCGGATGGAAAGCCGCGATCAGCTGCAGATTCAGCGACTGAAAAAGCGAAAGCTCGTTCTGAAGGACCGCGTTGTCGAGATTTCCGGCAAATTGCGCCCTGATATCATCGCCTGAAGCAGCAAGAAGCAGCCCCATGACCAAAACCAGCAAGCCCGTGGCGATCATTATGGGAAGCCAGTCCGACTGGACAACCATGAAACACGCGGCCGCCACGCTGGAAACGCTGGGGATCGGCCATGATTCGCGTATTGTATCGGCGCATCGCACGCCGGATCGTCTCGTGGCCTTTGCCAAGGGTGCCAAGGCCGAGGGATTTCAGGTCATCATCGCAGGTGCTGGCGGCGCGGCGCATCTGCCAGGCATGACCGCCTCGATGACGGAACTCCCGGTCTTTGGCGTGCCGGTCGAATCGAAGGCGCTGGCGGGGGTCGACAGCCTGCATTCCATCGTCCAGATGCCCGCGGGCATTCCTGTCGGCACGCTGGCGATCGGCAAGCCCGGAGCAATCAACGCCGCCCTTCTGGCCGCCGCCGTTCTGGCGCTGCACGATGACGGATTGTCGGCGCGTCTGGCGGAATGGCGACGGGCCCAGACAGCATCAATCGCGGATCGCCCGGTCGATGCGGTGGAGGGCTGAGGGGATGGCGGAACGCCCTCTCGTCCCCGGCGACACGATCGGTATTCTGGGCGGCGGGCAGCTCGGGCGCATGATCGCGCTGGCGGCGGCACGGCTGGGTTTTCGCTGCCATATCTACGCTCCCGAAGCTGACAGCCCGGCTTTCGATACGGCAGCGCAGCATACGGTGGCCGCGTATGACGACGAGCAGGCCTTGCGGCAGTTCTCGACGGCCGTGCAATGCGTGACATATGAATTCGAAAACGTGCCGGCCCGCACCGTGGAGTTGCTGTCGGCCCGTGTGCCGGTCCGGCCGGGAGCGAAAGCGCTGGCGGTCTGTCAGGACCGGGTGCTCGAAAAGCGTTTGGCGCGTGACCTTGGCGCGCGCACCGCGGAATTCGGCACAGTTGATTCCGAAGACGAACTGCGGCTGCGCGTCGAGCAGATCGGGGTGCCCGCGATCCTGAAAACGCGACGTTTCGGCTACGACGGCAAGGGCCAGGTGGTCATCCGCTCACCCGATGATATCGAGCGCGCCTGGGCTTCTGTGGCGGGCGCATCCTGCATTCTCGAGAGCTTCGTGCCCTTCACCCGCGAAGTGTCCGTGGTGGCGGCACGCGCGCTTGATGGCACGGTCAAGGCCTTCGCCGTCACGGAGAACGAGCACCGTGACCAGATTCTCCGGCGATCCGTTGTTCCGGCCTCCCTGCATCCCAACACCGCCCGGTCCGCCATCGATATCGCGGGCAAGATAGGGTCGGCGCTGGACTACATCGGTGTCTTCGCCGTTGAATTCTTTGTCGGCGGCCAAGGCATGGATGAGGCGCTTTACGTCAACGAGATCGCACCAAGGGTGCACAATTCAGGGCACTGGACGCTTGATGGCGCGGATACATCGCAGTTCGAACAGCATGTTCGGGCGATTACAGGCCTGCCATTGGGCTCCACCGCCTTGCGGGCACCGTCGGTCGAGATGCGCAACCTGATCGGGCATGAAGCGGAACGCTGGCGCGAGATCCTGGGCGAGACGGGAACGCAGCTTCATCTCTATGGCAAGGGGGAGGCACGCCCTGGCCGCAAGATGGGCCATGTGACGCGGTTGCTGGGCAACTAGGCCGTACGCGCCGTCGCCGGATTGACGGAAAAAGACGTTTCTGGTAGCTGATCCGTCTCTTTGGGGCGGGTTTGCGCCTTGTCCCAAGCAAATGGCTATCCACCGACAGAAACAAAGGTCAATCCGGTGCAGGTTCTCGTCCGCGAAAATAACGTCGATCAGGCGCTGCGTGCGCTGAAAAAGAAGATGCAGCGTGAAGGCATCTTTCGGGAACTGAAGCTGCGCGGACACTACGAGAAGCCATCTGAGAAGAAGGCACGCGAAAAGGCGGAAGCCGTGCGCCGTGCTCGCAAGCTGGCACGTAAGCGCGCCCAGCGTGAAGGCGGTCTGCCTGCAACGCCGCGTCCCGCTCCGCGCGCCGGAACTGCCGGTGCAGGGGCTCCCGGTGCGGGGGCTGGCGCGCCGCGGCGCTGAGTGTTTTGCGGGGTGAACCCTCATGGTTCACCCAATGTTAAAGGCGCTCGTGTCACAACACGGGCGTTTTCGTGTTTCAGGGACGCCGTAACAGGCAGGTGATGTGGTGACAGTGTCAGGTCTAACGCTCCATGGATTGCGCCATGGCTTTGCTGCGGCGGCCTTGACCCTGGGGCTTGCCGGGTGCGGCACGTTTGACGGCGGCGTCGGCGCTGGCGGCGCACGCAGCCCGCGCTTCGCCGAGCTGGATGAGCCCAACAATGCCAATCCCAACGCCGCGCAGAATAACATTGGTTCGCTTTCGGAAGTGATCAGCCGCAATCCGAATGACGCGATGGCCTACAACACCCGTGGTGCTGCCTTTGCGCGTGCGGGCCGTTTCAACGAGGCCATCAGCGATTTCAACAGGGCGATCCAGCTCGATCCCAATCAGGCTGCGGCGTTCCTGAACCGTGGCCTTGCCAGTCGGCAGACCGGCCGCACGGACGCGGCGCTGCAGGACTTCAACCGGGCTGTCTCGATCGATGCGAACTATGGTCCGGCCTATCTGGCGCGTGGCAATCTTGTGCGCGGCCAGGGCGACAATCAGGCAGCGATTGCCGACTACAACCGGGCGATTCAGCTCAACCGTGAGGGTGCCGAGGCGTATCACGGTCGTGGACTGGCCTATCAGGCGCTGGGCGACCACACCCGCGCCATCACCGATTTCGATGGTGCCATTGACCGCAATCCCTACGTCGCCCCGCCCTATCTCGGCCGTGGCCAGAGCCTGATTGCGGCGGGCAAGTTTCAGCCCGCCATCGAGGATTTCAATGCGGCGCTCAACGTCGACAACAAGAATGCCGACGCCTGGGCGCAGCGGGGCATCGCCTATGAGCGGATGGGCAACCCGAAGGATGCCAATGAAAGCTTCCAGAAGGCTCTGATCGTCGACCCGAACAACCGGACCGCCGTCGACGGCGCACGGCGCACCGGTGGCGGTGGTGGCGGCTGGTTCCGGTAGGACTACCGGCGACCGCCCAGAAGGCTGCCCAGGACACCACGCACAATCGCTGCGCCCACCTGCCTGCCCACGGATGATGCGACCGAGCGCGCGGCCGAATTGATCACCTTTTCGCCCATGGACTGGGGCTGACGCACCTGCCCGCCCCGCGGTCCGGTCTGCTGTGCAGCGCCGCCGCCAAAGAGGCCACCAAGGATGTTCCCGAACATGCCGCCGCCGGACTGCTGAGCGGGGGCCTCATGCTTCTTCAGAAGCATTTCGTAGGCGCTCTCGCGGTCGATGGTGGTGTCGTATTTGCCGGACAGGCCGGATCGCTGCATCGCCTGCTTGCGTTCCGCCGGTGAAATCGGCCCGACCTGTGCTGCCGGCGGCTTGATGAAGGTGCGCTCGACCATCGAGGGCGTGCCCTTGCCTTCCAGGGTAGAGACAAGTGCCTCACCCACGGCAAGTTCGGTGATGACCGTTTCGGTCTTGAACTTGGGGTTCTGCCGGAAGGTCTCGGCAGCGGCCTTGACGGCCTTCTGGTCGCGCGGCGTGAAGGCGCGCAGCGCATGCTGCACGCGGTTGCCGAGCTGGGCCAGAACTGTGTTGGGGACGTCCAGCGGGTTCTGCGTGACGAAATAGACGCCAACGCCCTTGGAGCGGATGAGGCGAACCACCGTCTCGACAGCATCCAGCAACGGCTTGGGTGCGTCGTTGAACAGCAGGTGAGCCTCGTCAAAGAAGAACACGAGCTTGGGCTTTTCGGGGTCGCCCACTTCCGGCAGGTTCTCGAAAAGCTCGGACAGCATCCACAGCAGGAACGTCGCGTAGAGCTTGGGAGACTTCATCAGCTTGTCGGCGGCGAGAATGTTGATGACGCCCCGGCCATCGCGGTCGGTACGCATGAAGTCGTTGATGTCGAGCGCGGGCTCGGCGAAGAAATTCGCGGCACCCTGGTTGTCCAGCACCAGCAGCTGGCGCTGGATGGCACCGATGGTCTGGTCCGAGATGTTGCCATAGGTCGCCATCAGTTGCGACTGCAGGGCGTTGTCCTGGGCGATCTCCGCGATCAGCGCGCGCAGGTCCTTGAGGTCGAGCAGGGCCATGCCGTTGTCGTCGGCGTATTTGAAGACGATGTTGAGCGCGCCTTCCTGCGTCGGGTTCAGTTCCAGCAGGCGCGCCAGCAACAGCGGGCCCATCTCGGCCACGGTGGCGCGGATCGGGTGGCCCTGCTCGCCGAAGAGATCCCAGAACACGGTCGTGAATTCATCGGCCTGGTACTTCAGGCCCATCTCCGCCATCCGCTTGACGAAATGCGGCTCGCCCCGGCCTGGCGCGCCAATGCCGGACAGATCGCCCTTGATGTCAGCGGCAAAAACCGGAACGCCCTCGGCCGCAAAACCTTCAGCCAATGTCTGCAGTGTCACGGTCTTGCCCGTGCCGGTCGCGCCGGTCACCAGCCCGTGCCGGTTCGCAAGCTTCAGCGTCAGCGCCTGCAATCCGTTCGGGCTCTTGCCCAGCAAAATCGTGCCAGCCGGTATATTCGCCATGGTTTTGGTCCCCTTGATCGGGACCCTATAGCGCGTGTGAAATGGCTTCGCCAGACAGCTTTCGAGTGAAGATGCTTCATATATGAACCATATTCACTTGCAGTACAGCATTCTCCTGTCATAGGGAGCTGGCATGGTCGCTTGGCAGCGCCAACCACTCTCGGGAGAATATCATGGACGAACTCATCAACCGCCTTGTGGCGAATGTCGGCATCGATGCAGGGCTGGCGCAGAAGGCTGTCGGCATCATCCTCGGCTTCCTGCAGAAGGAAGGCCCGGCAGCGGAAGTCGGCCAGATGCTGGAAGCCATGCCGGGAGCTTCCGATCTGATCGCGGAGCACGCGGGCAACGGTGGTGGCGGCGTGCTTGGCGGCCTCATGGGCATGATGGGCGGCGGCGGCGTGATGGGTCTTGGCCAGCAGCTGATGGGCGCAGGCCTGTCGATGGGCCAGATGGGCGACGTCGGCAAGGAGCTCTTCGCCTACGGCCGCGAGACCGCGGGCGAGGATGCCATGGGAACGATCGTCGGCGCAATTCCCGGACTTGGTCAGTTCGTATAGGAATTGCCCAATACCTGAGAGAAACAGCAGGGGCCGCTCGCAGATGCGAACGGCCCCGCTCCTGTCCATCCCGGCAGATGGTTGGCCCACCCACCGGGTTGACGCAGCATCTCGGGCAGCCCCCCGCCCAGACGCCGATCCTTCAGTCGCCATGCTTTACATGACGATGACTTTGGTTCCCACGCGCACCCGCTCGTAGAGATCTGTGACATCCTCGTTGCGCATGCGGATGCAGCCGGAGGAAACCGCCTGTCCGATCGTATGCGGCTCGTTGGTGCCGTGAATGCGGTAGAGCGACGAGCCGAGATAGAGACCGCGCGCGCCCATCGGGTTTTCCGGCCCGCCCGCCATGTAGCGCGGCAGGTCCGGACGGCGCTTCAGCATTTCGGCAGGAGGACGCCAGTCCGGCCATTCCGCCTTGCGGGTGATGGTCTTCACGCCAGCCCATTCGAATCCGGGGCGTCCCACGCCGATGCCGTAGCGCCGGGCGCGGCCATTGCCCTCGACGAGGTACATGAACTTGTTGGGCGTATCGATGACGATGGTGCCTGCGCTGTGCGAACCGGCGTAGTCCACGACCTGCGGCAGATACATCGGGTCCAGCGCGCGTTCGACCTGCCGGTAGTCCGGGCCAAGCGCCGCCTGTTGCTGACCGGGATAGGGTCTGGCGAGCGGCTGTGGCTCGGTGGAGAGCTGGCCACCCTGGAAGCCTGGCGCATAGGCCTGATAGGCAGGCTGCTGCGGCTGGGCGACAGGTCGGCTGGGCGCGCGCCCGGTCATCAGCATCTCGATGAAGCCGCCGCCCATGTTGGACTGGCCGCCCACCGGAGCATAGCCGCCATGTCGGGCGTAGGGATCGGCCAGGGCAGCCGTTCCCGTCAGCAGGACAGCGGCCATCGCTGCGCCTGCCAGAGGAGCATTGTGTTTCATGGGTCACCTTCACTACGCAACACGAAGGATGTCGAAGAAAACAGCGCCTGAGGCAGCCGTCTTTCCGACCCTTCGAATGTAGCCCAGATCCAGCTTTCAAAGGTTAACGCAATGAAAAATGAATCGCTTAAATGTCTGAAATGCCATTTGATTTCCGTTATGATTGCCAAGTGGTGAAGAACGGACCCGCATGGTTTCCCGGCTCTGAACAGGGGTGGTTTCCGCAGGGTTAACATTGCCCGTTCTGAACGGTATTTTAACCATGACCGGGCTAGTCATCTGTGAACGTCGTTCCGAGGCCCAGATGACTCCATCACGCAAGACCTTCACGATCGAAAAATTCACGGCGCGCGAGATGGAATCAGAGGATCAACTCGCGGCAGCCCTTGAGCCGACGGCGACAATGCCCGAAAGCGCGGACATCCGCCGCGTGCTGGACAAGCTCGACGAGCTTGGTGCCATGATCCAGCCCACGCAATCCATTGTCTTCAATATCGCTGACGCCTATCGCCGCGAAGTCATTGAGGTGATGAAGCTGCGTACCGAGATGGAGGCTATCCAGCACGCCATCCAGGAAACCAAGCGTCAGGTCGTATCGCTGCATGCGGCAGCGCCCCGTTCAGTCACCGTGCATCACGCGGCAGGCGAACTCGGAGCGGTGGTGCTTGATACGGAAGGCGCGACCATCAACATCCTGGCCGCCGCCGAGAGAATCGAAATGCTGGCCGGGGTCATCCAGAGCGAGACAACGAAGGATGGCATGAGGAAACGCGCGGGCGAAATCGCACACGTCGTCATGGCGGTGTATGAAGCCTGCAATTTCCAGGATCTCACAGGACAGCGCATCACCCGGGTGTGCGAGACGCTGAACTTTGTGGAAAGTCGCGTCGGGCGCATGGCCGAGATCTGGGGCGGTCTTGATTCCCTGTCGACCATCATGGCTTCGGAGATCGAGGCGTTGAACCTGGAGCGTCAGGCACTTGGCACCCATGCGCTTGCAGCGGGTCCGGCCGTTGTCGGTGCCCAGGGCCATGTCGGACAGGATGATATCGACGCGCTCTTCAACTGAACGCCGGTTGTGAAGCGAGCGCCGTTCTGTCAGCCTGATGGACCATGAGCTTTCAGGCCCTTCTCGCCAACTTTCCGACAGACCCCTGGTTCTACGGCATCGGCTTTCTTGCGGCCTTTCTGATGGCGGCATCCAAGGGTGCCTTTGGCGGAGGTCTGGCCATCATCGGTGTGCCGATGCTGTCGCTGGTGATGGACCCCATCGCCGCCGCCATCGTCGTGGCGCCTCTTGTCGCCTTCATGGACCTGTTCGCACTGAAAGCGTTTCCGCCTTCCACGTGGTCGCGACAGGACCTGAAGTGGCTCTCGCTGGGTCTGGTCATCGGCATCGCGGTGGGCTGGACGGTTTTCGAATGGGTGGACAAGCGCGTCATCATCCTGATGATCGCGCTGGTGACATTGAGCTTCACCCTGCGCTGGTTTCTGCAGGACCGTCTGGCCCCGCCGCCGCCGCACGGCGTGGAACCTGGCAAGGCGGTTGGGCTGTCGATCATTTCGGGATTCACGACGTTTATCGCCCATGCCGGCGGACCACCCGTGGCGATCTATCTCCTGGGGCGGCAGCTGGACAAGACGGTCTATGCCGGCACCACCATCGCGGTCTTCATGCTGGGCAATTTCATAAAGCTCGTGCCCTTTACAAAACTGGGGCTGGATCGGCCAGAAACGCTCTGGGCGGCGTTGGCGCTGGCGCCCGTTGTTCCCTTCGGTGTCTATGCAGGCAAACTGTTGCATGACCGGCTGGACCAGCAGAAGATCTATCTGTGGTGCTACAGCCTGCTCGCTGTGGCGGGGCTGAAGCTGCTGTATGACGCAATACGCGGATTTTTGTGAGCGCTACTGCTGTTCTGCCTCGACATCGATGCGCCTGGTACAGCCCCATCGCCTCAGCACGGTTTCCGTTTCTTCAACCACGAAATGGCGTGCGGCATCGCGGTCATATCCCTCGGTGAGAAGTGCGTCATAGTCCGTGTGCCGGTGCCGGACATGGGCGACGATGGCCAGCCATAGCGCCGCGCCCACCGAAAGTTCGGCGCGCGTGAGCTTCGCAGCCCGTTCCAGCACCGGCTCGCTGTCCGCGTAGGGGATCAGCGGGGCGAGGGAGCGCAGCGCCTTGCGCAGGGCGAGGCCTTTTTGAGTTTTGGCAATCACCATCCGGTGGTCCTGGGCAGTTGGTTGTGCAAAGATGCACTCATTGGTTGCGTAACGGCAACATCTCTCACCATTTTTGCAAGGCTGAAATCCTCGTACTGCCGGAACTGCAGCGCCTGCGAAGCAATACCCGTCAACGCCGACCCGCGCTGCCGCATGGGCGTGCGCGTCGATCCCGCCGTCTGCGTCTCGACGTAGTCTCCCGCTTCCTCGGGCGGCGCTTCGGAGTACAGCCGTTCGCCGATCGCTGGCGCTTCTGCGCGTTTGATGATCGGGATATCCGCCCAGCCCGAGCGGTCAAACACGTCGCCTTTCAGAACCGGTGCAAGACGGACCGTCTCGCGATAAAATGGCGTCGTCGCGACTGCATGCCTGACGAGGCGCTCGAGCAAACGGTCCTGATAGGCCGCGAGCTCCGCGCGCGCCATGTATTGCGTGCGCCGCAGCACCTCAAGAAACGGCAGGATACGGTCGTCGAAGTCCATGCCCGATCCTGCCAGCCTTATTGATCCAGCTCAACCAGCACCTCTTCCAAACACGAGGATTGCTCACTACATTGCGGTCAACCGGATGCCTCCGAGAGGGTCCGGACCCACATCTACTTCGCCTCAAGAGGGAAGCCATGAATTTTGAGAAATACACCGAACGTTCGCGCGGCTTCGTGCAATCCGCGCAGTCGCTGGCGACCCGCGAAAGCCACCAGCAATTCGCGCCCGAGCATCTGCTGAAGGTCCTGCTGGACGATGGCGAGGGATTGGCCAGCGGCCTCATCACCCGATCCGGCGGTGATTCGCGCCAGGCCCTGAAGCTAACGGAACTCGCGCTCTCGCGCGTGCCGAAGGTTACAGGCTCTGCGGCGGGTCAGGTCTATCTCGCGCCGGGCCTGGCCCGCGTGTTCGCGTCGGCAGAAAAGGCAGCCGAGAAAACGGGCGACAGCTTCGTCACGGTCGAGCTTCTGCTGCTGGCGCTCGCGCTCGAAAAGGACACCGAAGCCGGCAAGGCCCTGGCCGCATCCGGTTTGACGGCGCAGGGGATCAACACCGCCATCACTGCGATCCGCAAGGGTCGAACGGCAGATTCGGCCACGGCCGAGAATTCCTATGACGCATTGAAGAAATACGCGCGTGACCTCACGGAAGCTGCCAGCAATGGCAAGCTCGATCCCGTGATCGGTCGCGACGAGGAAATCCGCAGGACAATCCAAGTTCTTTCCCGGCGCACCAAGAACAACCCCGTGCTGATCGGCGAGCCCGGAGTGGGCAAGACCGCCATCGTCGAGGGTCTCGCGCTGCGCATCATCAACGGGGACGTGCCTGAATCCCTCAAGGAGAAGAAACTGCTGGCGCTCGACATGGGTGCTCTCATCGCTGGCGCGAAGTACCGCGGCGAGTTCGAGGAGCGGCTGAAGGCCGTGCTCAACGAGGTGACATCCGCCGATGGCGGCATCATCCTCTTCATCGACGAAATGCACACGCTGGTGGGTGCCGGCAAGGCGGATGGAGCGATGGATGCCTCCAACCTGCTGAAGCCCGCACTGGCACGGGGCGAATTGCATTGCGTGGGCGCGACAACGCTGGATGAATACCGCAAGCATGTGGAGAAGGATGCAGCCCTCGCCCGGCGCTTCCAGCCCGTGTTCGTGGCAGAGCCGACGGTCGAAGATACAGTGTCCATCCTGCGTGGCCTCAAGGAAAAGTATGAGCAGCACCACGGCGTGCGCATCCAGGATGCGGCACTGGTGGCGGCCACGACGCTCTCCAACCGTTACATCACCGACCGTTTCCTGCCGGACAAGGCCATCGACCTCGTGGACGAGGCCGGGGCGCGGCTGCGCATGCAGATCGATTCCAAGCCCGAGGAGCTCGACAGCATCGACCGCGAGGTCATCCGCCTCAAGATCGAGGCGGAGGCGCTGAAGAAGGAGCCCGATGCCGCCTCGAAGGACCGGCTGGTCAAGCTGCAGAAGGAGCTGGCCGGGCTGGAGGAGGAATCTGCCGCATTCACCGCGCGCTGGCAGGCCGAGAAGGACAAGCTGGGCAAGGCAGCTGACCTGAAGAAAAAACTCGATGACGCCCGTGGCGAGCTCGCCCGCGCGCAGCGCGATGGCCAGTTCCAGCGCGCGGGTGAACTGGCCTATGGCCTGATCCCGGAGCTCGAGAAGCAGCTGAAAGCCACGGAGGAAGCGGAAAGCGACGGCATGATGGAAGAGGCCGTCACGCCCGACCACGTGGCGCAGGTCGTCTCGCGCTGGACCGGCGTGCCCGTGGACCGGATGCTCGAGGGCGAGCGCGAGAAGCTGCTGCGCATGGAGGAATCCATCGGCAGGCGCGTCGTGGGCCAGGCCGAAGCAGTACATGCAGTCTCGACCGCGGTGCGCCGTGCCCGTGCCGGTCTGCAGGATCCCAACCGCCCGATCGGATCTTTCATGTTCCTGGGACCAACCGGCGTGGGCAAGACCGAACTGACAAAAGCGCTGGCCGCCTTCCTGTTTGACGATGACTCGGCCCTCGTGCGCCTCGACATGTCGGAATACATGGAGAAGCATTCTGTCGCGCGCCTGATCGGTGCTCCTCCGGGCTACGTCGGCTATGAGGAAGGCGGAGCACTCACAGAGGCTGTGCGGCGCAGGCCATACCAGGTGGTTCTCTTCGACGAGGTCGAGAAGGCGCATCCTGATGTTTTCAACGTGCTGTTGCAGGTGATCGATGACGGCCGCCTGACTGACGGTCAGGGTCGCACGGTCGATTTCCGCAACGTCCTGATCATCATGACCTCTAATCTTGGCGCGGATTATCTCGTGA
>JANMFA010000055.1:0-7075 GCA_031377545.1 Hyphomicrobiales bacterium
CTGCAGCATTGACCACGAAGGTCGCTGAGATGTCAGCCTCGCCGGTCTTCACATGCCACACCCCTCCAGCCTGCGAAAGATGGTTCACGGCCTTGCCGAACAGGCGCTGCCCACCGCTTTGTTTGAAGCTGCGCAGGTAACCCTGATGCAGCGCCGCGACGTCCATGTCCATGACGCCCGCCTCATAGGCGGCCGCTGCCACGCGCTCGGGGCGCAGCACCGGGGCAAGCTCCAGGGCGCGCGCGGCAGACATCTCCATCACCGGGTGTTGGGCCGTTGAGAGCGTGAGCACGCGCTGAAGTCTGTCCTCGTCGCCCGGTGCCGCCACGGTGATGGCTCCCCGCGGCGTCAAAAGAGGATTGGCTGCAAAACCGTCAGGTGGATTGAGGAAGAAGGACTCGCTTGCGCAGTTGATCGCCCGCACCAGCGCATTGCCGTAGTTCGGCGTGTAGAGAGCGGCCGATCGACCCGTGCTGTGATAGCCAGGCTGGGCCTCGGCTTCAATCAGGACGACCGAGAAGTCCCTTGCGAGCAAGCAAGCCGCCGAGGCTCCCGAAATGCCGGCACCGATCACGACGACGTCAAACTGCACAGGAAAACCGATCATCAGGCAGGAAGGAACAGCAACAGAGGATCAAGCGCATTGATCCCGACTTCTGGCAACGATCAAGCGCTGATTATGGACAAAATGCAAGAAAACAAAAATCATTTGACTAAATGCAAGTTTTATAACTTTTATGATGCTGCTAGCCGGAAGGGAGCACATGCACGGTTCAGTCCGCGAACGTCTGTCGGAAAGTCTCGCGAGCGCATCGCGGGCAGACCGGGCAATTGCGAGCTACATGCTGGCGCAGATTGGCGTGCTGCCCTTCGAGACAGCGGCAAGCATCGCGGAAAAGGTTTCGGTCAGCGAGCCGACGGTCGGGCGCTTCTGCCGCGCCATCGGCTATCAGAGCTTCAAGGACCTGAAGGACCACCTCAAGCAGGACATCGGCGACAAGCCCTGGCTGATCAGCGACCGTCTGGCTGATTTCCAGCGCCGGGCGCGCGAGGGTGAGGACCATCTGGCCAAGAGCCTCGATATGGAGATTGCCGGTCTGGTGGCGGTCTATGAGCTCGCCCGGACTCCCGAATGGGCCAGCGTGGTCAAGCGTCTCGCCACGAGCCCTGCCGTTTTTGCCGCCGGGTTCCAGACCGAGCGCGGCATGGCGCAGATTTTCGTCAATCAGTTGCAGTATCTGCGTGACCGGGTGCAGCTCCTCGATCTGGCTGCAGGGAACTTCGCCGAACTCCTGGCCGCGCCTCCGGGCCAGTCCACGCTCGTGATCTTCGAGGCTCGGCGCTACTCGCGGCTCGCAATGGTCCTCGCCCGTGAGGCACAGAAAGCGGGAATACCAACGACTTTGATCACGGATGCATTCTGCGACTGGGGCCGGGATCTTGCGGACGAAATGTTCGTCGTGCCGACCGAGTTCAATCTCTTCTGGGACTCGACCGCGCAGATGGCGAGCCTCGCAAACCTGCTCGTCAACGGCGTTTTCCTGGAACTTGGCCCCACGGTCGAGACCCGCATGAACGAGATAGCCCGCCTGCATAGCCTCTTCACCGGAAACGTCGGCGACCCCAGCTCCGGAGACGTCTGAAACTTTCATTCCAGCTCTCGATCAACAAGGACAACGATCATGCGCTCAACGACCAAGGCAATTCTACTGTGTGGATCGGCGCTCCTGTCGGTCGCCCTGCTGTCAGGCACCGCGATGGCGCAGGACGTGACCTTCGTGATGCCCGCGCGCGATGTCGGCGCGCCAAGCTACAACCCGATCAAGGGCACGCGCCTGAATGCGGCGACAACGCTGATCTATGATCGCATGGTCATCCAGGACGCGGACCAGAGCTTCCACGGCCAGCTCGCGACCTCCTGGGAAACGACGTCCGATGGCATGAGCTGGACCTTCAAGCTCAAACCCAACGTCAAGTTCCATGATGACGAGCCCTTCAATGCGGAGACGATTGTCTGGTGGGTGCCGAAGTTCAAAGGTACCGAAAACGCCTTCATGACCGACGCCATCGAGAAGGTGGAGGTCATCGACCCTTTGACCGTGAAGTTCGTCATGAAGAACCCTGATCCGAACCTGCTGTTCAACATGGCGTCGAGCTTCATGGGCATCCCTTCACCCAAGGCGTTTGACGCAATGGGCGACCGGTTCGGCGTCTCCGCCGCTGTCGGAACAGGGCCGTTCAAGCTGGAAAGCTTCGCCGTGGGCCAGCAGACCGTTCTGGTGCGCAACGACGCCTACAACTCAGCCTCAAAGCTTTCGACCAATCAGGGCCCGGCAAAGCTGAAGAAAATCACCTTGCGCGAGATTCCGGATGATTCCACGGCCTTTCTTGAACTGAAGACCGGCGGCGTCGACATGCTGCTCAGCGTGCCGACGGACTTCCTGCCAAGGCTCTCGGCCGAGCGCGCGACCAAGGTCGTCACGCTGCCGGGCACTGAAGTCTATTACATGCCGATGAACACATCCGTGGAGCCCTTCACCGATATCAAGGTGCGCGAGGCGACCGCTTTCGCCATCAACCAGAAGGAAATCCTTGCCAGTCTTTTCGGCGGCGTGGGTGCGGAGGCGAACACCTTCCTGATCGGTGGCCTGGCGGAAGCCAAGGTCGATCCTAAGTTCAGGATTGCCTATGATCCGGCGCGCTCCCGCAAGGTTCTGGACGATGCTGGCTGGGCACTGGGACCAGACGGCGTGCGCGCCAAGGGTGGCGTCAAGCTGCAGGTCAAGCTCTGGACGCAGAATGGCACGGAGTTCAAGCGGATTACGGAAGTGGTGCAGGCTCAGCTGAAGGCTGTCGGCATCGGTGCCGATATCACCGTCTTCGACGCTGCGACCATTACCGCCCAGTACCGCAAGCGGACCGAGCACCAGCTCGCCGTCCGCGTCTATTCCTGGGCCAACGCGGATATCCTTGACTGGTTCTTCTCCGGCAAGCGGCTTGGCCATCCGAACCATGCGATGTGGAATGATCCAGCTTCCGAGGCCCTCAACGAGAAGGCAATGAAGGGATCGCGCAACTGGGACGAGCGCGTCACCAATTTCCGGGCCTACCACGAGAACCTGCTGTCGCAATTCGTTTTCGCACCGATCTACCAGCCGGTGCAGAACTTCGCCTATGCGGACGCGCGCCTCAGCGTGCCTGCCACGATCCGCGGCACGCGACTGCAAAGCCAGACCGTCGTCGACATCGAGAAGAAGTGAAGGCGGACGGCAACGGCTGAAGCGCCATGCTCACCTTTGTGATCAAGCGGCTCGCATCTCTGGTGCCCGTGTTCCTGGTGGTCTCGATGATCATTTTCATGATCATCCACCTGGTGCCGGGCGACCCGATCGACTCGATCGTTCAGATTGGCTCAACGCCCGAACAAAAGGCGGAGCTGACAGCGAAATACGGTCTCGATAAGCCGTTGATCGTCCAGTACGGGATCTGGCTTGCGAAGCTTGCCACTGGCGACCTTGGCGAGGCGATCATCCTGCGCCAGCCGGTATCGACCCTGATCGCCCAGAATCTGCCGCATAGCCTCATTCTGGGCACGCTGGCGCTGGTGTTCTCGACCATTGTCGGCATCGCGGCGGGTGCCGTCGCCGCGATCTGGAAGGATGGGTTCGTCGACCGTGCCGTGATGGGTATCATCCTGCTGGGATCCACGGTGCCAAGCTTCTGGCTCGGGCTCCTGATGATCCTGCTCTTCGCGGTGCAGCTCGGCTGGTTTCCGGTATCGGGCGCACGAAGCTGGAGCGCTCTGGTGCTGCCGGTACTAACCATCGGCTTCGGTGGCGTTGCGCTTGTTGCCCGCGTGACGCGCGTTGCCATGATCGATATCGCACGTCGGGATTTCGTGATGATGCTGCATGCCAAGGGGGTCCCGGCCTGGCGCATCCAGCTTCAGCATATCCTGCGCCACGCGCTGCTTCCGGTGGTCACGATCCTCAGCCTGCGCATTGGCTGGATCCTCGGGGGCGCAGTGACAATCGAGTACGTTTTTGCCAGACCCGGCCTCGGTTCGCTTCTCATCACATCGCTCAACCAGCGGGATTATCCCGTGGTGCAGGGATGTCTCCTGATGCTCGCTATCGCGGTGATGCTCGGCACGCTGATCGGTGACATCGTGCAGGCCGCCATGGACCCGCGCGTCCGCGAGAGGATGTCATGACCATCAAGTCGGATCTGATTTCCAAGGTGCTGCGCAACCCGCGCGGTGGTGTCTCGGCCGTGGTGCTGCTTGTCGTCATCATCTGTGCGGTCTTCGCGCCGCTCATCGCGCCCTATGCCTATGACGTGCAAGCGCTGCGCAATGCCAATCTCGACCCGTCCTGGACGAACTGGATGGGCACCGACGAGTTCGGGCGCGATCTCTTTTCTCGCATCATCTATGGTGCGCGCACCTCGCTCAGCGTCGCCGTCACGGCGATCAGTATCTCGGTTGCGGTTGGCATGAGCATCGGTGCTGCGGCGGGGTATTTCGGGGGCATGTTCGACCGGGTGGTGACAGCTGCGGTGGACCTCACATGGTCCTTTCCCGAAATCCTGATCGCGCTGATTCTCATCGCCATCATCGGACCGGGGCTGAACTCGACGATGATCGCAATTTCCATTGCCTATCTCGCGCAGTTCACGCGGCTCACCCGTGCACAGGTGATGGCTCTCAAGAACGAGACCTATGTCGAGGCGACAGCGAACCTCGGTGCAGGCCACACCCACATCATCTTTCGTCATCTCCTGCCCAATGCGCTGACGCCTGTGATCGTTGCGGGCATGCTCGCCACGGGCGACGCCATCATTCTGGAAGCCACGCTCGGCTTTTTCGGACTGGGCGCGCAGCCGCCGACGCCGAGCTGGGGTGCGATGATGTCGAGCGGTACGGCGCAGATCTTCATTGCGCCCTGGATCATCATTTTTCCGGGCCTCGCCATCGCCATCACCGTGATCGCCATCAACCTCTTCGGCGATGCCGTGATCGAGGCGCTCGACATCCGGAACCGCCTGAGGGACAGCTGAGATGGCGCTGCTCACGGTCGATGGAATCCGCGTTGCCATCGGGTCGCTGACCCCGCTGGACGGCGTGTCCTTCACGCTCGACAAGGGTCAGATTCTTGGCGTTGTCGGCGAGTCGGGTTCCGGCAAGTCGCTCACCGCGATGAGCGTGATGGGCCTTCTGCCTCTCATCGGCGGGCGTGTGGTCTCCGGAGCGATCCGTTTCGACGGGATAGACCTTGTGGGCCTCGCCGAGCCAAAGTACCGCGCGCTGCGCGGTCGGCGCATTGCCCTGATCAGCCAGAACCCCATGACCTCCCTTGATCCGATCATCAGGATTGGCGCGCAGATCGATCAGGTTGCAATGCTGCATCTTGGGCTCGGCGCGGAGGCGGCGAAAGCGCGCAGCATCGATCTGATGTGCCAGCTGCGGATTCCCGAAGCAGAGACGATCCACGCAAGCTATCCGCACCAGCTCTCCGGCGGAATGAAGCAGCGCATCGTCATCGCCATGGCGCTGGCGGCCGACCCGGACCTGATCGTCGCCGACGAGCCGACGACGGCGCTCGACGTCACGATCCAGGCGCAGATCATCCAGATCATGGTGGATCTCGTGCGCGAGCGTGGGCTGGCGCTGATGCTGATCACCCACGACATGGGTGTCGTGGCGCAGGCCTGCGACCGGGTGGTGGTGCTCTATGCGGGACGCGTGGCCGAGGCGAACAGCGTCGAGGCGATCTTCGCGGATCCGCAACATCCCTACACCCGTGAATTGATCCGTTGCATCCCCCGCCATGGCCAGGCACCTGGCAGCCTCAAGGGCATCCCGGGCGCGGTACCAAGCGTGATGGACTATCCCCAGGGCTGCCGTTTCCATCCGCGTTGCGAGGCGGCACTGCCGCTTTGCGGCACATCCGTTCCCGTCTTTGAACGCAAGACGTCAGGCTTTGCCGCCTGCCACGCCAGCGAGGCCGTCCATGCCTGATGCCGACACATTCGTCGCCATGAACGGGCTGACGCGCGAATATGTCAGCAGCAAGGGCCTGTTCGGCCCGACGCGCAGCATGCGTGCTGTCAACGATGTGTCGCTCGACGTGCCGCGGGGCAAAGTCACGGGTGTGGTCGGTGAATCCGGCTGCGGCAAGTCAACGCTTGCCCGCCTGGTGCTCAGGCTGATCGATGCAACTGCGGGCACGGTCATGGTCAATGGCGTCGATCTGGGAACGCTGTCGGCGGGGGCCTTGCGCAAGTTGCGCCGGGACATGCAGATGGTCTTCCAGGATCCCTACTCCGCTATCGATCCCCGGTATTCGATCCGCCGCGCCCTGGAGGAGCCGTTCCGGGTGCAGGGTGTGCGGCTTGACAAGGGCGTTATCGAGGATCTGACCGCCAAGGTCGGCCTGAGTCCGCGCATGATCGAAAGCTTCCCGCATCAGCTGTCAGGTGGCCAGAAGCAGCGTGTCGGTATTGCTCGCGCGCTCGCGCTCAAGCCGTCCTTCCTGGTGCTGGATGAGCCGACGGCCTCGCTGGATGTCTCGATCCAGGCCCAGATCATTGGTCTGCTGGAGGAACTGAAACAGGATCTCGGCCTGACCTATCTGTTCATCTCGCACGACCTGAGCCTCGTGCGCTATTTCTGCGACCGGATCGTGGTCATGTATCTGGGCCGCATCGTTGAAATCCTGCCCAACGCCCGCGCCACCTCGCGTCATCACTACAGCCGGACCTTGATGGAGAGCCATTTTGAACCGGACCCCGCCAGGCGGAAGCTTGTCACGCGCCTCGCCGGAGAAATCCCGAGCCCGTTTAACTTGCCGCAAGGCTGTGCTTTCGCCGCGCGCTGTACGGCTGCAAGCGAGCTCTGCCGACGCGAACGGCCTCTGCTGGAGACACACGCCGACGGACATCAGGTCGCTTGCCATCATCCGGCTGACTGACGCTTTGGAATAGCCCATGACCTTCACCGTCCTCACGGCGGAGTTTTCGCACGAGACCAACACCTTCAGCATCGTGCCGACGGACCACAAGGCGTTCGTGGAAC
>JANMFA010000068.1:0-2322 GCA_031377545.1 Hyphomicrobiales bacterium
CGGGAAAAGCGCGGGCTGGCCTATTCCGTCTATACATTCCTTTGGGGCTATTCGGATGCCGGTATTTTCGGCGTCTATTTCGGTGCGGCTGAAAAGACGGTGGGCGATGCCATGACGGTCTCGCTGGACTGCCTGATGAACGGCATTGATGATATCAGCGAGGCGGAAGTGGCACGAGCCCGTGCGCAGCTCAAGGTTTCGCTGCTGATGGCGCTGGAGAGCTCAAGCGCGCGCGCCGACCAGATGGCCCGGCATCTTCTCGCCTATGGCCGCCTGATCCCATCGGCCGAAATCATCGCCAGGGTTGATGCGATCACGGTGGACGAGGTCCGGGCCGTTGGCCGCCGCATTCTGTCGAGTGCTCCGACCCTGACGACGATCGGGCCGACCAAGCCACTGCCTTCGCTGGATCGCATCGCCGATCGCATCCGGCAGGCGCAGACGGCCTGAAGCGAAAAGGCGACAGCGCCATGCTCATCTTCGGCAAGCGCTCCCTTGACCGGCCAGATCTCGTCCTTTCGGGTGAACGCATCCTGCTTCGTCCGCCCAGAAAGGACGATTTCAAGGCCTGGGCTGCCTTGCGAGAGGCGAGCCGGGATTTTCTGCAGCCCTGGGAGCCACTCTGGCCCGGAGATGACCTGACATCCAGTGCGTTCAGGCGGCGGGTGAAGCGCTACCACTCGGAGATCGAGAAGGACGAGGCCTATCCCTTCTTTCTCTTCAGCGCCGATGGCCAGGATCTGCTGGGGGGCCTCAATCTCACCAACATCCGGCGCGGTGCGGCCTCGATGGCCTCGCTGGGGTACTGGATGGGCCAGCCGCATGCGGGCAAGGGATACATGACGGAGGCGGTCAAACTGATTGCACCGTTTGCGGCAAACGGATTGCGGCTCCGGCGCATTGAAGCGGCCTGTGTGCCGGAAAACAGCGTTTCCGTCCGTCTTCTTCAAAAAGCCGCCTTTGTTCAGGAAGGGTTTGCCCGCCAGTATCTGGCCATCAATGGCGAATGGCGCGACCATCTTCTCTTCGCCCGGCTGATTGCCTGACTTGAAAATGGCGGCCCTTAAAAAACGGACTGACTTGCCCCCCCGCAAGCCAGCGGCTACCAGTCCAGACACAAGCGGTTCAGCCGCGCGGGATTCGTGATTGTCAAAGCGTTTCATTCTCTTGCTGGCGTTGATGGCAGCATGGTTCGGGGGATTTGTGTCCCCGTCCATGGCGCTGGATGCCGTGCGCGTGCGCCCGGACCAGCCGGCGATCAACCTGTTGTCGGCGATCGAACGCTATCAGTCACAGGGCGACCGGATCACGATCTCGACCGCACCGGGTGCTGACGGCATCGTCCGGCGCATCGAGGTGCGGGCGGGCGACATCGGGACACGTCCGGACTGGATCGCCTTTGCGCTGTCCAATGACTCGGATGAGCAGATTGACCGTCTTCTGGTCGCGCCGCATTACCGTTTCGTGGGATCTGGCGTGCTGTGGCCCGATCTGGGCAGCACCCGCATCAGGGCAATAACGGCCAGCCAGGGCCTTCGGCCGGAGCGCGAGGAAACGACGGGTGTCGATGCGTTCCTGATCACGCTCGATCCGGGGACAACAGTGACCTTCGTGGCGGAACTCGCCGTCAATTCCCTGCCGCAGCTGACCCTGTGGGAGCCTGATGCCTATACCGAGCGGGTCAACAGCCTCACGCTGTATCGCGGCGTTGTGCTTGGCATTGCCGCACTGCTGGCACTGTTCCTGTCCATTGTTTTCGTGGTGAAGGGTGCCGTCATTTTTCCAGCTGCTGCGGCGCTGGCCTGGGCGGTTCTGGCCTATCTCGGCATCGATTTCGGCTTCATGGGCAAGCTGTTCGGGATCACGACCGAGACGGAACGCGTTCTGCGCGCGGCGACCGAGGCCGTGCTGGCCGCCACGCTGGTCATTTTCCTTTTTGCCTATCTCAACCTCAACCGCTGGCATGTCCGGTACGTCCATTTCACGACGCTTTGGGTGCTCTTCATCGCAGCGCTGGTGGGGATGGCGCTGTTCAATGCGCCCGTGGCTGCAGGCGTGGCACGCATCGCCATCGGCGTGGCGGCGGCCATTGGCCTTGTGCTGATCGCCTACCTCGCCACGCTGGGCTACGACCGCGCGATCATGCTGGTGCCGACCTGGGTGTTGCTGCTGGCCTGGGTGGGGGCTGCGGCCATCGCGGTCTATGGCAGGCTGGCGAATGACATCACAGCGCCTGCGCTGCTGGGCGGCCTGGTGCTGATCGTGATGCTGATCGGATTCACGGTCGTGCAACATGCCTTTGCGGGCGATGGCACCGCCCGC
>JANMFA010000075.1:0-2911 GCA_031377545.1 Hyphomicrobiales bacterium
CGCACCCATCTCGAAATTCTGCTGCCCCACGATCTGCTTGTAGGCATCTGTCGCCAGCACGTTGAACTGGCCACCGATCACCTTGGGAATGCCGAAGTCCGTGATGACCAGAGTGAATACCACGAAGCCTGCGCTGATCAGGCCATAGCGCACACCGGGCAGGGTGACAGTGGTGAACACGCGCAAGGGCGATGTCCTCAGTGCTTCGGCCACTTCATAAAGCCTGCCATCAGCCATGCGGAGCGCCGTGGCAATGATCATCACGGCATGCGGGAAGCAATAGGTCGCCTCGGCGATGACGATTCCGGTCTGGCCGTAGATCGAGGTGCCAAACATCCAGCTTTTGAGCAGGCCCTGATTGCCGAAGAGATAGATCAGCGAGATCGCCGACAGCAGCGACGGCGCGAAGATCGGCAGCAGCGCCAGCGCCATGAAGAGCCCGGCAAAGGGCATGCAACTGCGGGTCAGCGCATAGGCATAGACAAAGGCCAGCGGCAGCACGATGGCGGTGGTCAGCAGTGCAACCTGTACGGAGTTGAACAGCGCGCGCACCAGCGATGGTGTCTGGAAATACCGGATGAAGTTGGCAAGACCGACGAACTCGCCCTGTCCATTCTGGACACTCTTCGACAGCAGCGCCCACAGTGGCATCGCGATGAAGACGAACAGCAGGACCGCCGCGACCGCCAGCAACAGGCCTGCAACGCGATGCTCCGTGATCAGCGGTTTTGGCGCTGCCGCAGTGTTTCCCTTACCGATCGCGCCAGCGGCCATCGTCTTCACGCTCCGTTGCGTGCCGGAAACACCCGCAACGCATCCGGTGGCAGGACAAGACCGAGGGGAGCGCCGACGACTGGTTTCAGGGAAGCCATCACATGCGCCGAAACGTCTGCCAGAACGGGCTTTTCCGCAACCCCCTCGAGGGACAGACTGATCCGGCTATACGCGCCGAGAAACTCGATATCGCGGACCGTGGCACGAAGCGCTCCCTTGGCGCTGGCCTTGACGATCTCCACCGCTTCCGGACGGAAACCGACTTCGACCGGCGTGCCCGCGGGCAGAGCCATGTCGCCCTTGCGCGTCTTCAGCACATGCGGGCCGATTGTCACCGTGTTGCCTTTTCCTGCCCGGCCAACGAGAAAATTCATACGGCCCACAAAATCCGCGACGAACGCGGTTGCGGGCCTGCCGTAGATCTCTTCAGGTGTCCCGATTTGCTCGATCACGCCATGGTTCATCACCACGATGCGCTCGGCCATGGACAGCGCCTCTTCCTGATCATGGGTCACCATGATCGTGGTGACGCCGAGGCGCTTGTGGAGAGAGCGGATTTCTTCGCGCAGCCGCAGCCGCACGCGGGCGTCGAGCGCCGACAGCGGCTCATCCAGCAGCAACAGGCCCGGCGATGTCGCAAGAGCCCGCGCCAGGGCCACTCGCTGCTGCTGCCCGCCGGAGAGCTGCACGGGATATTTGTGGCTCTGGTCGGAGAGGCCGACCAGCGTCAGCAGTTCATCCACCCGCGCCGAGACCTGCGCCCTCGGCAGCCGCTGGTTGACCAGACCGTAGCCGACATTGTCGGCAATCGTCAGATTGGGAAAGAGTGCATAGGACTGGAAGACGATGCCGAAATCCCGCGCGGCCGGCGGCGCGTGCGAGACATCACGGCCATCGATCACGATGGAACCTGACGTCTGCGGATCGAGCCCCGCGATAGCCCGGAGCAGCGTGGTCTTGCCGCAGCCTGACGGGCCGAGGAAACAGACGAAATCACCGCGAGCTATATCGAGATTGATATCCTTCAGTGCCGTGAATGTTGCAAACGACTTGGTCAGGCCGCGAACCGTCAGGAACGGCTGCCCGGTTCGTTCGCCTTGTGACGCACCATGCTGCATGGAAAACCCCCGATCCAGGTTCAGGATCGGCGGCTCTTTTGCGTCAGCCTCACTTTGGAGCTGCCTTGCTCTCGTAGCGCTTGACCCACTCCGCGAGGATCCGCTCGCGGTTGTCGGCCATCCAGGTGAAGTCGTTCTTGGCCATCTGCGCTTCGGCGTTGACGGGATAGTTGGCCGGCGCGCTCTTCACGTCAGGATGCGAAACGAGGGCGTAGTACTTGCCGAACAGCTCACTGGCACCCTTGGTCGCGATCCAGTCCGCGACCTTCTTGGTCGCCGCAAGGTTCTTGGTGCCCTTGACGATGGCAGTGGCTTCCATGTCCCAGCCAGCGCCTTCCTTCGGGATGATGATGTCGATCGGCGCACCCTGAGTCTTCTCGCGCGCACCGCGCATGTCGAAGCCAATGCCCATAAGGCGCTCGCCCTTGGCGGCCTGGACGCAGGGAGCGGAGCCCGAATGCGTGTAAACCGCGATGTTGTCGTGCAGCTTGTCCATGTAGGCCCAGCCAGCGGCTTCACCCATGATCTGCAGCCAGGCCGCAACCTGGAGGTAACCGGTGCCGGAGGACGCGGGATGCGGCATCACGATCTTGCCCTTGTACTCGGGCTTGGCGAGGTCCAGCCACGACGCGGGCGCGGCAAGCTTGTCCTTGGCGGCCTCTGCCGTGTTGAAACAGACCACCGCGAGGAACGCGTCGCTGCCGGTCCAGGTGTACGGGGCGGTTGGATCGCGGAACTGCGGTTTGAGAGCCTGTGCACCAACGGGCTCATAGGTCTCGAGCAGGCCCTGCTTCTCGAACAGCAACAGGCTGGTGGCGGCGAGCGCCAGCACGATGTCAGCGCGCGGATTGTCCTTCTCCGCGAGGAAACGTGCGGTGATCACGCCAGTGGAATCGCGCACCCAAACGATCTCGACATCCGGAACAGCGGCTTCAATCGCGGTCTTGAAAGGTCCGAGCTGGTCATTCTCCAGCGCGGTATAGGCCGTAAGCTTGGTTCGGGCCTGTGCGGCGGCGTCT
>JANMFA010000218.1:0-16124 GCA_031377545.1 Hyphomicrobiales bacterium
TGGAGAACGAGCGCTCGACCGCGATCAATCCGCACGAAGCGGTGGAGGAGAAGGTCTCACTCTCGGATCGCTTCGGCCTATGGCTCGGCTTTCACAAATGCAGCCAGGACGAATACCTCGCGATGGTCGAGGCTTACGCGAAGCACTTCAAGCTCAGCGTTGAACCCGACCAATTGCACGCGGAAGCACTGGAATGGTCGACGACCCGTGGCAGCCGGGCCGGGCGTGTGGCCTGGCAGTACATCCAGGATCTGGCGGGGCGAATGGGAGTGCGGCTGGAGGGATAATCCTTCTCCCTTGGGAGAAGGTGGCTGACGAAGGCAGACGGATGAGGGAGAACCTCAGCGGACAGGGAATCTCCCTCATCCGTCATGCCAAGCATGACACCTTCCCCCAAGTGGGAAGGAAATGAGGAGACATGGAAACGGCGGCCCCGTTTCCTGGCAGAGCCGCCGTCCATGCAAACGTCCGGATGGGTCTCGCGGTCCCCGGACGTTGTTCCTGGCTGATCCGTGGATCAGTTCTCGAGATATTTCGTAGGATCGACTGGCGTTGAGCCCTTGCGCAGTTCGAAGTGAAGCTGCGGCGAGGTCACATTGCCGGTGGCACCCGACTTGGCAATGGTCTGGCCACGGCTGACTTTCTCGCCGCGCTTCACGTTCAGATCACCGTTGTGGGCGTAAGCCGAGACATAGCCGTTCTCGTGGCGCACCAGAACCAGCTTGCCGTAACCCTTCAGCTCTTCGCCGGCATAGGCAACAACACCATCTCCGGCGGCTTTCACGGGCGTTCCTTCCGGAACGGCGATCGCAATGCCGTCACCATTGCCACCCTTGGCACCGAAGCCTGAAATCACGCGACCACGGGCTGGCCAGCGAAAATCGGCCTTGTTCTCGGGCTCAGCGGCGGGACGCTGGGCGGGAATCGACTGAGTTGTGGTCGTGTCAGCACGCTCAACCTGGGCGATCTTTGCTGGCGCTTCAGCAACCTTGGGAGTCTGCGGCGTCAACGGAATGACGCGTGGCTGGGGGCGCGCCTGTGCCGTCACTGGCTTTTCAGTGGGCTTTGCGACCGTCGCTGTCTTCGCGGGCGCTTCATCCTCGTCGTCATCATCCGCGGGCTTCTTGGGAGCGGTCGACTTCAGGGGTTTGGCGGCGGCGACAACGGGCTTTGCCGGAGTGATGGCCGAAGGTGCCGAGCGCGGCGCAGCGGCGATGATTTTCTTTGGTGCTTCATCCTCGTCGTCATCCGCTTCCGGCTTTGCCGGACGGATTGTTGCGGGCTTGGCGGCTGTCACCGCAGGTTGGGCTGGCGTGGACGCAACAGGGCGCGATGCCGATAGCGGAACCGGGCCTGCAGGAGGAGCGGCAGCAACGGAACGCGTGGCCGCACCCTGACCATTGTAGATCGGAATGATGGCCTGCTGACCCGAACGGATCTGGCCACCATTGGCCGCCGTGATCGCGGCAGCGGGAACACCATAGCGGGCGGAAAGCGTGCTGGCGGTTTCCCCCGCGCCGACGTTGACCGGCGTGCCACCCGTTGCGGTCCAGCCTGAGGCCGAGCCGCCAACGGGCGAGGCCTGTTGCAATGTAGCGGACGCGACACGCGGCAATGGCTGGGGAGCCGAAGCGGTTTGCGCTGGATTGAGCGGGTTGCTGACGGAAGGGCGGGACAGCGCTGGAGGCAGCGGCTGGCTCGTGACCGTTCCCACAGGAGCCGACCGGCTCGGCAGGGAATTCGTCGGGGTCCGGTCAACCTTTGCGGTCGACGCAGTACTGAACGGATTCGTAAAGGGATTCTCGCCGAACCGCGACGAATCGCTGCAAGCAGCTGATCCACTGGCCAAAAGGGCAGCGGCTATGACTTTCAACACCCTCTTGCTTTCGCAAGACGCAACACGGGTACGCATTACTTAACACCCTGATACGCAACAACTGATTACAGCATTAATGAACCAGTCAGGTTAAGGAGGCGTTTCCGGAATGCAGAAAATCACCGTTGTCGTCTGTCTTTTTTCGTCGAACTACAAAAGGGTCGCCGCACCCGGCACCAAGGGTGCAAAGCGGCACGGGCCCAGATCACTCGCGACGAGCTGACCACCCCGCTCGCGGAAGCGCGTCAGCCGCTGGCCAGTCTCACCCATCACAGGAGCAAGGATCATCCCGTCCGGGGCGAGTTGCGCCTGGATGATGGGTGAAATGCCATCGACCGCCGCATTGATGATGATCCGGTCAAACGGAGCGGCTGCTGGCAGGCCGCCCTCCCCGTCGCCATGGGCGACGACAGCCGTGGTGAACCCAAGCTTCTGCATGCGCCTGTCAGCATCCTCTGCCAGCGTGCGGAAGCGTTCGACACTGACGATGGCCTCGCACAGGCCCGCAAGCACGGCGGTCTGCCAGCCGCTGCCGGTCCCAATTTCCAGAACGTGATGGGTTGGCAGCACCTGAAGAGCATTCACGGCTTCAATGATCGCGATGGGAGAGCTGGCCTCCTGACCGCAATCCAGAGGAATCGCCATGTCCTGATAGGCAAATCCGACATATGGCAATGGCAGGAACGCGTTGCGCGGCGCGTGCTCGATCGCGGTCAGCAGGGCTGTCTCGCGAAATCCCCGCGCGCGCAGCATCAAGAGGAAGCCACCAAGCGCTTCGTGGCTGCTGTAAGTGTCCTGGCTGCCGTTTTCCATGCCCCCGCTCCGAACTGCCGCGCGATCAGCCGCCAAAGACACGGGCAAATTCCGTGGCTGTCGGCAGATCGGTCAGATCGAGCTTGATCGGCGTGATCGAGATTCGCTTCTCGGCCAGAGCATGCAGATCTGTCCCCTCCTCCGGCGTGATCTTGCCCCGCGCGAAGGCGATCCAGTAATAGGCTTTGGCGCGACCATCCGTGCGCTCGTCAACCCGCAACAATTCCTGATTGCGCTGGCCCTGTACGGTGCTCGCGGTGCCGACGACTTCGGCAGGGTTGCAGTTCGGAAAATTGAGATTGACCAATGTGTTCTTCGGAAAGCCCGTCTCCAGCACCTTGCGGATGATGGCTGGCGCGTGGTGTTCAGCACAATCCCAATGGATATCGTCCCGGTTGCCCGGACCATAGGCCTGGCTCAGCGCGATGGAGCGAACACCGAGGATGGTGCCCTCCATCGCGCCTGCAATGGTGCCGGAATACGTGACATCCTCCGCCACGTTCTGGCCGTGGTTGATGCCCGACAGCACCAGATCGGGCCTGTGATCCATCAGCAGATGGCGGATGCCCATGATCACGCAATCCGTCGGCGTGCCCTTCACAGCGTAGCGCCTGTCGGCGATTTTGCGCAGGCGCAGCGGATCATTCAGCGAAATGGAATGGGAAACGCCGCTCTGGTCCGTTTCGGGCGCGACCACCCAGACATCATCGGAAAGTTTCCGGGCAATCGATTCCAGTACGGAAAGGCCATGGGCATGGATGCCGTCGTCGTTGGTGATCAGGATGCGCATGGTGTGCTTTCGTGGTCTGTCTCTAGTCTTTCCTTCTCCCGTGGGAGAAGGTGGTCGCCTCTTGGCGACCGGATGAGGGCAAATCCCGGAATGCAGGGATTCACCCTCATCCGTCAGGCTCCGCCTGCCACCTTCCCCCAGGGGGGAAGGGTAGTTTCACTTCACACCCTCAACCCGCGTGATGCCGCCCATATAGGGCAACAGCACCTCCGGCACGCTCACCGAGCCATCGGGGTTGAGGTAATTTTCCATGATCGCGATCAGCGTGCGGCCCACTGCCAGACCAGAACCGTTGAGCGTGTGGACATAGCGCGGGCCCTTGCCGTCTGCCGGGCGATAGCGGGCGTCCATGCGCCGTGCCTGGAAATCGCCGCAGACCGAGCAGGAGGAAATCTCGCGATACGTCCCCTGCCCTGGCAGCCAGACCTCGATATCGTAGGTTTTCTGCGAGCCGAAGCCCATGTCGCCGGTGCAGAGTGTCATCACGCGGAAATGCAGTCCCAGCTTCTTCAGCACGTTCTCGGCGGAAGTGAGCATGCGCTCGTGCTCGTCCTTCGACGCCTCAGGCGTGGTGATGGAGACAAGCTCGCATTTCGTGAACTGGTGCTGGCGCAACATGCCGCGCGTGTCACGACCGGCGGCACCCGCTTCCGAACGGAAACAAGGGGTTAGCGCGGTGAAGCGCAGCGGGAGTTCTTTTTCTTCCAGCACCGCCTCTCGCACGAGATTGGTGAGGGTGACTTCGGCGGTTGGCGTCAGATAGAAGTCATTCGTCGTCTTGAAGAGGTCTTCCTCGAACTTCGGCAACTGCCCGACGCCGTAAACGGCATTCGCCTTCACCAGCAACGGCGGGTTCACCTCCGTATAGCCATGCTCGGTGGTATGCAGATCGAGCATGAACTGCCCGACCGCCCGCTCCAGCCGCGCCAGTTGCCCCTTCAACACCACGAACCGCGCACCGGACATTTTCGACGCCGCCTCGAAATCCATGAGGCCCATGGCCTCGCCAATCTCGAAATGCTGAAGTCCCAGATGATTGGCCACCGGTTTCGTGCCATGGCTGCGATAGACCACATTGCCGTGCTCGTCCGCGCCCGGCGGCACGTCTTCCGCCGGTGTGTTGGGGATGGTTTCGAGCGCGGCGCGTATCTCGGCTTCGACCAGCTTCTGCTCGGCTTCGCCCTGTGACAGTCTCTCCTTGAGGCCAGCCACTTCCGCCTTCAGCGCATCTGCTGCGGCCATATCCTTGCGGCCCATGGCGGCGCCGATTTCCTTGGAAGCAGCATTGCGGCGCTCCTGCGCGCCCTGCAATTCGGCGATCACCTTGCGGCGACGGTCATCCAGCGCGATCAGGGAGGATGAGAGCGCGTCCAGACCGCGCGCCTTGAGGCCTGCGTCGAAAGCGGCTGGATTGTCGCGGATCAGCTTGATGTCATGCATGTGAATCGCCTGAATGCTGTTGGCACCCCGTCATTGCGAGAAGCGCAGCGGCGAAGCAATCCAGAAAATGCCGCAACGACGTGGTGCGTGCTTCGAGACGCGCGCTTCGCGGCTCCTCAGCATGAGGTCTATTGGGGATTGCATGATCGTCGGGAATCCAGTCACCCGGGCGCTGATGCAAAACCCAAACCTCCTCATGCTGAGGAGGCGCTCTTGCGCCGTCTCGAAGCACGCACCACACCGATGCAGCCCAAAAACCCCACTCAAGCAGACTTTGCGTCGTCCTTCGGCTTCGCCCTGTCCTTCTCCACGAACTTCACGGAGAGAATGGCGAGTTCGTAGAGAAGCAGTGTCGGCACCGCAAGGGCGAACTGGGAAATCACGTCGGGCGGCGTCAGAACAGCGGCAATCACGAAGACGATCAGGATCGCGTAACGGCGCTTTTCGATCAGAAACTTCGAATCGATGATGCCGGCACGGGCCAGAAGCGTCAGAATCACCGGCAGCTGGAAGGTGATGCCGAAGGCAAAGATCAGCTGCATGATCAGGTCGAGATACTCGCTGATCTTGGCGTCCAGCCGGATCGGAGCCTGCCCTTCCAGGCCGGGCAGCACCTGCTGCGCGAGAGCGAACTGCATCAGCAACGGCATGGCGATGAAATAAACGACGCACGTGCCCAGCAGGAAAAAAACCGGCGTCGCGATGAGATAGGGCACGAACGCGTCCCGCTCGTTCTTGTAAAGGCCGGGTGCCACGAATTTGTAGATCTGTGTGGCAATCACGGGGAACGACAGGAACAAACCGCCAAACACGCCGATCTTGATCTGCGTGAATAGGCTTTCCAGCGGATGGGTGAAGATGGCGCTGACCTTCTCGGCACCGCCTGCCGCCCAGGCGTAGGGGCCAAGCAGGATCTGGAAGATCTGCTTTGAGAAGGCGAAGGAGATGATGAACATCACGAAAAAGCCGATCAGCGCCTTGATCAGGCGCGACCGCAATTCGATCAGATGATCCATCAGGGGTGCCTTGGACGCGTCGATTTCGTCCTGGCCCGGCTTCTTGTCGGTTTCTGTGGTCATGCGGCCGATCCAGGCGTCTCTTCCGCAGCCTTCTTTCGCGTGCGCTTCGGTTTGGTCACAGGCTCCTCAACCGCAGGTGCCGCTGGTGCTCCCGCCATGATGTTCACGGGCGGGACTTCGGGCGGCAGGTCGATCTTGGGATCCGGCACCGGTGCAGTTGTGCTGGCCTGCGTGCCCTTGATCTCGTCCTTGACGGCCTTGATCTCGTTGCGGATCGTATCGAGCGGATTGAAACTTGTCGTGGCGGACTGAGCCACGTCATTGACGTCGGTGAAGGCCTTTTTCGCCTGATCGATCTCCGCCTCGCGCATGGCGTCATCGAACTGTCCACGGAATTCGGCGGCCATGCGGCGCACCTTGCCCATGGCATTGCCGGCCTGACGCAGCAGACCCGGCAATTCCTTGGGACCGATCACGACAAGCGCGACAATCCCGATGACCAGGAGTTCGCCTCCCCCGATATCAAACATGGCGATCCAATCTTCCGGGAGGACCCCCTAAAGGGCCGTCCGCCACTCCGTCAGTTTGGCTTGGTGGACGAAGCCGCCGATTTTGCCGCGTCGGCCGTAGCGGTGGCCGCAGCCTCCAGCTTCGCCTTTTCTTCCTCGGCCTTCTTCACGGCATCGTCGTCCTCGGCCATGCCCTTCTTGAAGGCCTTGATGCCGCCCGCAACGTCGCCCATCAGTTCGGAAATCTTGCCGCGTCCAAACAGCAGCAACACAATCACTGCGACAACCAGCCAGTGCCAAATGCTCAACGAGCCCATGCCGGATACTCCTCTATTCCCTTGGAACGCTACGCCGCTCCGGATCATCACGAAAACTAGGTGCGCTGATGCCCGAAAACAAGCACTTCGTCAAAGTCGATCGCAAGGCCGACTTCACGCCGTCGGCCTGACGGCGGTCTTTCACGCACCCGAGCCCGTACTGCCTGCTCCAGGCCCTGCACGTCCAGTTCAATCATGTGCATTTCGCCCAGGAAGCGCGCCGACTTGATCCTGGCTGGAATGCCCTCGCCCGCTGGCAGAAGACGGAACCCCTGCGGACGGACACACAGGGAAGCGGCGCCATCGGACCATCCGGCGGCGGAAAACTGCCCGATCGGCGTTTCGGCCATCCCGTTTTTGACGACCGACGCGATCTCGTTCAGGTCGCAAAAGAATCGCGCGGCTTCCAGATCAACCGGCGAACGGTACAATTGTTCAGGCGCGCCGGCCTGCACGATCCGGCCATCGCGCATCAGCACGATCCGGTCGGCGATCCGCATGGCCTCTTCCGGGTCATGCGTCACCATGATGCAGGTGGCACCTGTCTCGCGCAGCAGCGCAACAGTGTCCTCGCGCACGGCATCGCGCATGCGGCGGTCGAGATTGGAAAAGGGTTCGTCCATCAGCAAAACGCGCGGACGCGGCACGATGGCGCGCGCCAGCGCCACCCTCTGCTGCTCACCGCCCGACAGCATATAGGGATAGGCCCGTGCCAGCGGCGTGAGACTGACGCGGGCCATGGCTACCTGGGCAGCACCCTGAGCCTCCGCCTTGCTCATGCCACGCAGGCCGAAAGCGACATTCTCCAGCACGGTCATTTGCGGAAACAGGGCATAGTCCTGAAACACCATGCCGATGCCGCGCTTCTCGGGCGGCATGCTTGACGTGGCGGTGGCAATCGGCACGCCGTCCATCCGGACCTCGCCTGCCGTCAGATCCTCGATCCCTGCAACAATGCGCAGAAGCGTGGTCTTACCGCACCCCGATGGGCCAAGCAGGCAGATCACCTCGGCCGGCTTGATATCGAGGTCGATGTCGCGGATGACATTGCGGTCGCCGAAGCTTTTGGAAATGCCGGTGAAAGTCAGGCTTGCCGGGATGACCGCGCTGGCGCGGCCCCGGCTGCGTGTGGCGAAATCGACATCCGCCATCAGGCGTTGCGCTCATCCGCCAGAGGATTGAGAAGTTCGTCATCCTCAGCGGCGCTGGCGATGGCTTCGGCCTCGTCCATGTCCAGCTCAAGCGGTGTTTCCGCTGCGTTGATACGCTCTTCTGCGGCGAGAACCATCGGATCGACTTCCAGAGGGTCTTCATCCGCCCGCAGCATCGGATCATCCGACGGCAGCGGGATTGCGACACCGTTGGGGAGCCTGCCGTCAAACATGCCGGCGGATTTCAGCTCGTCGAGGCCCGGCAGATCGCTGACACCGTTCAGTCCGAAATGCGCCAGAAACCCTTCCGTTGTCCCGAACGTGATCGGGCGGCCCGGTGTCTTGCGGCGACCGCGCATACGCACCCAGTTTGTCTCCATCAGGACGTCGAGCGTGCCCTTGGCGGTGGCAACCCCGCGGATTTCCTCGATCTCGGCGCGGGTCACCGGCTGGTGATAGGCGATGATGGCCAGCGTCTCGATGGATGCACGCGACAGCTTTCTGGGCTCCTCCGTCTCTTTGGTCATGAGGTAGCCAAGGTCCGGCGAGGTGCGGAAAGCCCATTTGCCGTTAATGCGGACGAGATTGACTCCGCGAGCGGTGTAATGCGGCTCCAGCTGCGCCAGCACATCCCGGATGGAAACCTGTGCGGGGATCGCCGCGGTGAGGACGTCCTCGGACAGGGGCTCACGTGCAGCAAAGAGCAGCGCTTCAACGATCCGCACAGCCGCGCCCAACGCCAGCGCGGCGGACATGTCCTCATCAGAACCGGGAGGACGGAAATTCAAATGGGCGGTACTCATCCTGGTCTTTTACGTCGCGACGGCGACAGGTGCCACAGTGGAGACGCTGCTTTTGCGGCGCAACCACAGCTTTTCGAAGGCTTTGTCCTGCCGGATCTCCATTTCGCCTTCCCGTACCATCTCCAGCACGGAGGCAAAGGCTGAGGCCGAAACCGACCGGCGCATCGCGGGCTCGACGGCGTATTGCACGAGATAGGCGTCCATTGGCGCCCAGTCCGATATCTGGCCGATGAGCCGCTCCAGTGCTTCGCGTGCTTCCGCCAGCGACCAGACGAAGCGCTTGCTGATCGTGACGCGCGCCAGGGCATGTTTCTGTCGTTGCCGGGCATAGGCCGTCAGCAGATCATGCAGGTTTGCCTGCCATTGCGGTTGATTGACCAGAACGATGTCCTCGGGCTGGCCGCGGCCAAAGAAGTCACGCCCGAGTTGCGGCCGTTGCATCAGAAGCTGGGCTGCAGCACGGATCGCTTCAAGCTTGCGGAGCCGGTCCGCCAGGGCACCGGCCAGATCCTCGGCACTGGGGCCATCATCGCCCGTCTTGTCTTTCGGCAACAGGAGCCGGGACTTGAGATAGGCCAGCCAAGCCGCCATCACGAGATAATCCGCCGCCAGTTCCAGCCGGACCTTCCGGGCCGCCTCGACAAATGTGAGGTACTGATCTGCCAGCGCCAGAATCGAAATGCGATGCAGATCGACCTTCTGACGACGCGCAAGCTCCAGAAGCAGATCGAGAGGTCCCTCGAAACCATCGACGTCGACTATCAGCGACGGGTCGTCTTCCCGGCGTTCGGAGGCTTCGCTGTCAAAGAGATCCTTGGAATTCATGCTCATCCGGACTTTGTTCAGCCCCAGATGTGGCCCTTTCAGGCGATTGTCGCAAGCGCGGCGTCCAGTCTGGCGCGGCCTTCCACAGGATCGAAGGGTTCAGGCAGGTGCCCGATGCGCCGCAATGCGGCTTCAGCCCGGCGCCTGGCCTGTCCGCGCAACTCGGGAGTGGCCGCGAAAACAGGCTTCATCTCGTCCATCTCGCCGTTGCAATGGAGAACCACATCACAGCCCGCGCGAAGCGAAGCCCGCGTGCGACTACCGAAATCACCACCCAGCGCCTTCATCGAGAGGTCATCGCTCATGATCAGGCCATCAAAGCCAATCTCGCCACGGATAATGTCGCGGATCATGGTTTTTGATGTCGTGGCAGGATTCTTCGGATCAATCGCGGAATAGACAACATGTGCCGTCATCGCGAGGGGCATGTCGGCCAGATGCCGGAACGGCACGAAATCCGTTTTCGACAGCGTTTTGTGCGCCGTATCGACCACGGGCAGCGCGAGGTGACTGTCGGCACCCGCGCGCCCATGCCCGGGGATATGCTTGATTACGGGAAGGACGCCCCCGGCGATCAGGCCCTCGGATGCAGCGCGTCCAAGGACGGCGATGGTCTGCGGATCATCGCCGTAGGCACGGTTGCCGATCACATCATGCGCATCGGGCACGGGAACATCGAGTACCGGAACACAATCCACCGTAATGCCCAGCGCCTGCAGGTCATGCGCGATGAGCCGCGCGCCAAGGCGGGCAATTTCCCGGCGCAACAGCGGATCATTGGTCTGGATCTGGCCATAAGCCCGTCCCGGAGGGTACTTCGGCCAATGTGGCGGTCCCAGACGTTGGACCCGACCGCCCTCCTGATCGATCAGGACGGGCGCATCATCGCGCCCGACAGCGCGGCGGAAACTGTCGACAAGCTTCCGGACCTGATCGGGCGAATCGACATTGCGCTTGAACAGAATGAAGCCCCATGGCCGTTCAGCCTTGAACAGAGCCCGTTCCTCGCGTGTCAGTTCTTTGCCGGTGCAGCCGACAATCAGGGCCTTGCAGGTCATATGAGAGTGAATCCGTCAGTTGCGGGCCACGAAACAGCTTCCGCCGTCGGATTTCAGACGTTCGCAAAGGCTGACCGCTTCCTCACGCGACATGCTGCCAACACGCACGCGATACACGGACCGGCCATTGACCTCCGCACTGCGAATGTTCGGGCTCATGGTGCCGAGCACGGAACTGTGCTGGCCGCGCACTCGGTTGAACTTCGAACGCGCAGCATCTTCGCTGCCTTCAGCCGCAAGCTGGACGGTGAACCCTGAACCGCTGGTGGCGGATGCTGTCTGGGTGGTCTGCGGCGCTGCTGGCGTGAGGGTCGCCGGTCCAGCGGTCGAGGGCGGCACTGTGCCCGGCTGAGCCGTTGCAACGCGCTGCTGCGACCGGTTTGCCTGCGGTGTGATGCGCAACGGCGCGTTGGCGTCCTCCGGTTCCGGTGCTGCCGCGACAGGTGCGGGACGCGGATTGGCAGGCACAACGCGGGGCTGAGCCTGGGCGCGCGTGGGTGCCGCGTCATCCGGACGGATCGGAACAGTCCTGACGCGCCGCGGTTCAGCCGCTGCCGGGGGTTGCGTGGTCGGTACCGGAGCGACCGCCTGCGGTGCGGGCGCAGTCGTCGGCGGAGAAGCGACAGAAGTGGTCACTGGCGGAGCGGCAAGGGTTGCTGGCGCGGGCGGTTGGCCCGCGATGGTGATCGGCACCGAAGACACGGGTCGTGCGACGGGCAGTGACGGCGCAGTGCCCGCTGGAGGCGTTGTGCTGGTTGGCGCGATGATCGAGACGCCGGGAATCTGGCGCACAACCGATGCGCCATTTGACGTTTCGGCCAGTGCCGACCGCTGGGCCTGCGTCAGATCCACCGGCTGTTCCTCGCGGGGAACCGTGCGTTCCGCCGTCCGGTTCTGGCTGGCGGATGGCTGCAGAACCTCCTTGTCCTGGTTTGGCACTTCAACGCCACCGGGATTGGCTGGCCGCTCCTTGGTGACGCCGGGTTTCGCAGCAATCACAGGCGCGTCTTTTGTCGAACCCGTCTTTGCTCCATTCCCGAACGCAAGAAGGCTTCCGACGCCGATCAGGGCCACGCCAATGACACCAGCAGCGACCATCAGACCACGGCGCGAACGTCCTGGAGCGCGCCGGGCGACAGCGGCCGACGCGACCACGCCAGAACCAGCGACGGCAGCGCCAGCGGCAGCCATGCCGAGATCTGACGGTTCGTAGCGGACTTCCGGCGCATAGGAGGGCGGAGGCGGAACCATGGCTGGTGCAAGCGACGGCACCGTCTCGGGCTGCTTTTCGGCACCGACATCACGCATCGCCGCTTCGAATTCGGCCAGCATGTCATCAAATCGCTCGCCCGGAACGCCGCCGGCTACCGGCTCGGCTTCAACCGGAGGCGGTTCTTGCAGGATTGAGGGTTCATGCGCCACGGGCGCACCGGCATCGTCGCGAACGGCACTGGCCAGCCTTGCCTCGAGATCGTTGAGCAGATCCAGATCGGACCGGCGCGAGGCCTCGCCAAATTCCTGCGGAGCGAGTGCCACCGACTCTACGGACAGTGCCGGGCGCAGGCCAAGGTCGAAAAGAGTCTCCTCCGTCGGAACGGATGGTGTGTCCGGAGAGTTCGACGAGTCGACAAAAGCGGGCGGGCGAACCGCCTGGATCGGGCTTGCAGGCTGCGGGAAAAGAGGTTCGACAGGTGGTGTATGGCTCGGCATCCCCCCGGAGGCGGGACGCGGCGGCAGCTTCAGGAAATCGTCAAAACTGGGAATGATGCGGTCCGGCTGCGGCGTCCGCGCAGGCGCATTGCCGAAGGGATCGTCCTGACCAACGATGCGGGCAAGCTCCGCGAGAGGATCATCCGCACCGGCACGACGCGGCCCTGACGTTGCGGATCTCAGTTGACGATCAAGATCATCCAGATCAATCGTCGCATTCGATGCATTACCCTGCTTCATGGCAGCCACCATTCTGACGCACTGTAAAAGCCCCGGTATCGCAAAGGTGGATCAGCGCATTTCTTCTGGCGCACTGACACCCAGCAATTGCAAACCCGAACCAAGCACAGACATTAACGAACACACCAGAGCAAGTCTGGCAGAGGTCAGTTCTCTCTCTTTATCATTAACAAAGCGTAAGGCCGCGTCTTCTTTGCCCTTGTTCCATAGGCCGTGCAAGGCGCTGGCGAGCTCGTAGAGATAGAACGCTACCCGGTGCGGCTCGCGGTTTGCGGCGGCAGATTCAATGAGGCGCGGGTATTGCGCCACCAGCTTCATCACACCTTGCTCGGCATCGTCGGACAGGATCGACAGGTCGGCACCTGCGAGCTCCGCCGTTCCGAAAGCATCCGCCCCGAAAGCCGCCCTCGCCTGCCGGAAGATCGATGCCGAGCGCGCATGGGCGTATTGCACGTAAAACACCGGATTTTCCTTGGATTGCTCGACAACCTTGGCCAGATCGAACTCCAGAGGCGCATCATTCTTGCGGTAAAGCATCATGAAACGAACCGGATCCGGCCCAACTTCTTCAACGACCTCGCGCAGCGTCACGAACGTGCCGGCACGCTTCGACATCTTCACTTCCTGACCGTCGCGCAACAGTTTGACCAATTGGCATATCTCGATATCGAGCGTGCCTGCGCCGCCCGTCACAGCCTTCACGGCAGCCTGCATCCGCTTGATGTAGCCGCCGTGATCCGCCCCCCAGACATCGATCATGGTGGTGAAACCGCGCAAAAATTTGTCACGGTGGTAGGCAATATCAGATGCGAAATAGGTGAAGCTGCCATCCGATTTCATCAATGGGCGGTCCACATCGTCGCCGAAGGCAGTGGCCTTGAAAAGCGTCTGCTCGCGGTCCTCCCAATCCGTTTCGGGCGCTCCCTTGGGCGGCGGCAAACGGCCTTCGTAGATCAGGCCCCGCTCACGCAAATCCGCGATGGCCGCACCAACTGGACTGGCGTTGCCCTCATGCAGCGAGCGCTCTGAAAAGAACACGGCATGGGTGATGGAGAGCGCCTTTAGATCTTCACGGATCATGGCCATCATCGCATCGATGGCAAAGGCCCGCACATTGGCGAGCCAGACACTCTCGGGCTGGCCCAGAAGGGCTTTTCCGTGAGTCTTCGCAAGGGCTTCGCCAACGGGCTTCAGGTAATCGCCGGGATACATTCCTTCCGGGATCGCGCCGATATCTTCACCCAGCGCCTCGCGGTAGCGCAGGTGTGCCGACCGGGCGAGCACATCCACCTGCGTACCAGCATCGTTGATATAGTACTCGCGGCAGACATCGTGTCCGGCGAAAGCCAGCAGGTTCGCCAGCGCATCGCCAAACACCGCGCCGCGACAATGGCCGACATGCATCGGACCAGTGGGATTGGCCGAGACATACTCGACGTTCACCTTCGCATTGGCGCCCATCACGCTGCGCCCAAAATCCGGTCCCAGTTCGACGGCCCTGCGCACGACGTTTTCAAACAGCACCGGCTTCAGCCTGATGTTGATGAAGCCCGGACCGGCGGCCTCGGCATGTGTCACGCCGGGTTCCTTCTTCAGTTCGGCGACCAGAAGCTCGGCAAGGTCGCGCGGTTTGAGACCGGCTTCCTTCGCCAGCACCATCGCAGCATTGGTCGCCATATCACCGTGGCTGGCGTCGCGCGGCGGTTCAACCACGAGGCGGCTGGTATTCAGGCCCGACGGCAGGAGGCCGGTAACTGAAAGACCCGCAATGATCTCAATGACTTTGGCTTGATACTCGGCAAAAAGATTCATGATTCTCACGCAAAGCAAGGGGTGTTCGGCCGGGGACGTAGCCGCAGCGAAAACGAGCGTGGCGGCTAAAGCAAAACCGACGCGCCGTCAAACAAGCGGCGATGCGTGTCGATGGCGTAACGGTCGGTCATTCCGGCAATGAAATCACCGATCTGGATGGCTCGCTCGCGAACGGGATGGACATCGAAACCTTCGCGCCACTCATCCGGCAGCAAAGATGGGGTGTCCAGGAAAGTTGAAAACAGCCTCTCCACCACGTTTTCCGCCTGTGTCATGGCCCGCATGATCCGGGGATGCCGGTAGAGCCGCGGGAACAGAAAAGCGCGCAGGCTCTGGACATGGCCGCCCATGGTACCCGAGAACTGGATGACCGGCCCGTTATGCGCCCTCACTGCCTCGGCGGAGCTGAACCCGCCCTCCACCAGCCGTCGGGAACTCTCCGCGATGAGATCCTCTACCAGCCGGGTGATGATGCGCCGCTGCAGTTCATGCGTCGCCCGCGCCTGTTCCAGCCCGGGATAGGCATTGCTGATTTCGCCCAGCAACTCCGCCAGAAACGGAACTTCTGACAGTTCCGAAAATGCCAGAATGCCCGAGCGCAGACCATCATCGATATCATGGGCATTGTAGGCGATATCATCCGCAATAGCAGCCGCCTGTGCCTCGGCGCTGGACTGGGTCCACAGTTCCAGCGGATGCCTGCGATCGTAGGCTGTGACGAAGGCAGGCAGCGGCTTTCCTGCGTGGCTCCCTACGGGTTCGCCGAGCCGGTCCGCGAGCGGACCATTGTGCTTGACCAGCCCTTCCAGCGTCTCCCAGCACAGGTTGAGGCCATCGAAGGCCGCATAGCGCCGCTCAAGCGCTGTCACAATCTTGAGCGACTGGGCGTTATGATCAAAGCCCCCGTGCGTTTCGAGCGCCCGATCCAATGCCCGCTCTCCCGCGTGGCCGAAGGGCGTATGGCCCAGATCATGGGCGAGAGCCAGTGTTTCGGCCAGGTCTTCGTCGAGTCCCAGTGCCCTGGCGATCGAGCGCGCGATCTGGGCCACTTCCAGCGTGTGGGTGAGACGGGTGCGGTAGTGATCGCCCTCGTGCTCAAGGAACACCTGCGTCTTGTGCTTCAGGCGACGGAAGGCGGTGGAATGAATGATCCGGTCGCGGTCGCGTTGGAATTCGCTGCGCGTGGGCGACGGCGGCTCGGTGACGAACCGGCCACGGCTGCGGGTCGTATCGGCAGCATAGGGCGCAAGCCAGCGCTCGCCAGGCCGCAGATTGGCCGGTTTCACCGCACGCATCAGATCAGAGGTTGAAGTCTTCACCCTTCGCCCTTACCTTTTCATCATGACTGAACCAAGTGCGGGATACGCTGTGAACGCCGCTGACATGATAAACTCTCCTGTTTCGATCACGGAACGCGCCGCAAAACGCGTGAATGCGATCCTGAGCAAGGAAGACGCGGGTGCTGCCCTGCGCATCAGCGTGAATGGTGGCGGCTGCTCGGGCTTTTCGTACGCATTCGATATTGGAACGGCCAAGGGCGCAGATGACATCGTCATCAGCCGCGACGGCGCCACGGTCCTCATTGATGCCGTGTCTGTCGAGTACATGAAGGGAGCGACCATCGATTTCGTCGATGACCTGATGGGGCAATCGTTCCGGATCAACAACCCGCTGGCGACATCCGGATGCGGCTGTGGCACGTCTTTCATGTATTCGACCGAGACAGCATCAATCAGCACTGTCGCCCCATCGCGGCTCACG
>JANMFA010000106.1:0-13531 GCA_031377545.1 Hyphomicrobiales bacterium
CCCCTTTGCTACAACCGCCTTCTGTCACTTCAAATGCTACGCTCAACATTGCGCCCGAAGTCAACACCATCAGCGCAACTGTTACTGAACAACGAACGTCCGCAGTCGCGGTTCTGCGCCCGTCACCGGCTAGGCTAGGAAAGCGAGGCGCTTGAGGTCTGCTATGGATCATCGATGAAAATTACTCTTCATGGATTGCGTTCATTGAAGTCAAAATTCATAGATCGATTTCGATTTTCATGCTAAAAGCCATTACAATGTTCAATTTCGCGCGTTTGGACATCTTTTCATGGTGACGACCAGTCAGATCCAGTTTTCATGTCCGGTGAGGGTATTTCTGGAGCGACGGCTTCCGGAAGTAGCGACGCCTGCAGGCTATGCGGCGCTGATTGATGCGCTTGCGCTGAAGGTTCCCATTCCCGTCAATCTGGCTGCGATCGGCCCGCGCCACAAGGTTTACATCCAGGATGACTGGCATCTTTACACGCCGCGTCACGCGCCTGAGCCCAGCCTGGAAGGACATCTGATCTTTGCCCTGAAATATGAGGGGCTCGATCTTACGGTGCTCAAGGCGCTGTTCCGCATTGTTGGCCCGGCGCCCATCGTGGCAATGGTTCGCGCAACGCCGACCGGTTCTTACGCGCGCCGTCTGTGGTTTCTGTTCGAGTGGCTGACAGACGCGCTGCTTGATCTGCCCGATGCGGCGCAGGGCAGTTATGTTCCGGTTGTCGATCCCGACCAGCAATGGTGTGCCCACGGCATCCTGTCCTCGCGCCACCGCGTTAAGGACAATCTGCCGGGCACGCCAGCCTTCTGCCCTATGATCAGGATAACAGAGCAGCTGAAAGAATTCCGGCAAAGCGGCCTCGCTTTGCGCGCCCATGCCGCCGTGGCTGCTGTGCCGAAAGATGTACTGGCACGAACGGCAGCGTTTCTGCTTCTCAACGATTCACGGTCAAGTTTTGCAATCGAGGGAGAGGCCCCGCCGCAGGACCGTATCCAGCGCTGGGGGCGGGTGATCGGAGAAGCCGGTCGTCGAGGCATTGATCTTGACGAATTCCTGCGCCTCCAGAAGATCGTGATCGGCGATGCTCGCTTCGTAAAACTCGGCTTGAGGCACGAGGGCGGCTTTGTTGGCGAGCATGATCGTACAACGGGCGCGCCGCTGCCGGATCACATCTCGGCCCGGCAAGAGGACTTGTCCGAACTGGTGGCAGGGCTCGTCGCGTTTGATCGCGATCCCGACCGGGGGCTTGATACCGTACTGGTCGCGGCGGCCCTCGCTTTTGGCTTTGTCTATATCCATCCCTTTGAGGACGGCAACGGGCGCATCCACCGCTATCTGATCCATCACGTGTTGGCGGAACGATACTTCAACCCGCCAGGCATGGTGTTTCCGGTATCCTCCGCCATACTGGCGCGGATCGACGAATATCGACAGGTACTGGAAAGCGTGTCGCGCCGGATTCTGCCAGCAGTTCACTGGGAGCCAACCGAGCGCGGCAATGTCCGCGTGCTCAATGACACCGCGGATTTCTACCGCTATTTCGATGCGACGCCCCATGCGGAATTTCTCTATTCCTGCATTGAACAGACGATCGAGTTTGATCTACCGCAGGAGGCACGCTTCCTGGTCGCGCATGACCGGTTCCGCCGGCGCCTTGGAGAGATCATCGACATGCCGGACCGGATAGCTGACCTGTTGTTCCGGTTTCTTCGCCAGAATGAAGGAAAACTCTCGCAACGGGCGCGGGAACGTGAATTCGCGAGCCTGAGTGACGCGGAGGCTGGTGCAATCGAGCGAATCTACAGCGAGGAGTTTTCGTAAGGGCTGGTGAACGTCCAGGATCGTTTTTCACGATCTACGAACCTCTCTCAGCCCGAAGCGAACCTGTCTCAGGTCAAGCCTCTGGGAAAGAGGCGGAAAATTCACGTTTTGTGGTTCAGAAAAATAGAATCGACCGCGTCACTCGGCGCGAAATCAGGCTGCAGCTGGCCTAGCTGAGAGGCCAAATCAACGTTTTATGTCTTTGAAATTTAAAGATATTCCAGCGAAGAGGTCCAGAGTTCGAAACTCGGGAAGACTGGATGGTGCTGCGAGAGAGGATTGAACTCTCGACCTCACCATTACCAATGGTGTGCTCTACCACTGAGCTACCGCAGCGCTTCGGGCGGTCGGATACGCTGGAACGGGGAAAAGGGCAAGGCCTAACCCGTACTCACTGCCGTTATGCTCGCCAGCCTGGACCAAAGGCCGACGAGTCTAGGCAGCGCAGGCCCTGAAGCCCTTTTCGATCTCGTCGCGCTTCAGCTCCCGGCCGATGAAGACGATCTTGGACGTGCGCTTCTCGTCTGGCCGCCAGTCGCGCTGCAGATCGCCATCCAGCACCATATGAACGCCCTGAAAGACGAAGCGCTTGGGTTCACCCTTGAAAGCGAGGATGCCTTTCGAGCGCAGGATATGCGGCCCTTCGGTCTGCACATAGTCATTGATCCAGGGCATGAACTTTTCCGGATCAACATCGCCGGGAATTTCCAACGCCACGGATTGCATGTCCTCGTCATGATAATGCTTCAGGCCACCATGGGAATGGCCGTGCGCATGGCCATGGGCGTGATCGTGGTCATGCTTGTGGCTCGGGTGGTCGCAATCAGGCCCGGTGTGATCATGGTCGTGATGATCATGGTCATCGGCGGTGAGAAATGCGGGTTCGATTTCCAAGATGCGGTCGAGATCGAAAGCATTGCGGCCAAGCACCTCGCTGATTGGCACGGCGGCTTTCACGGTCCTGTGCAGTCTGGCATAGGGGTTGATCGCGCGGATGCGGGCCTCGACCTCACGCAGCTGCTCGGGTGAGACGAGATCGGTCTTGTTCAGCAGGATCACATCGGCGAAAGCGATCTGGTTCTTGGCTTCCGGCGCGTCCTTGAGGCGGTCCTTCAGCCACATCGCATCGGCGACCGTGACCACGGCATCAAGGCGGGCGGCGGCCTGCACGTCCTGGTCCATGAAGAACGTCTGCGCCACAGGCGCGGGATCGGCAAGACCGGTCGTCTCAACGATGATCGCGTCGAACTTGTCCTTCCGTTTCATCAGAGTCTCGATGATGCGGATCAGGTCACCGCGCACGGTGCAGCAGATGCACCCGTTGTTCATCTCGAACACCTCTTCGTCGGCGCCGACGATCAGCTCGTTGTCGATGCCGATTTCGCCGAATTCATTGACGATAACCGCAAACCTCTGCCCATGGGGCTCGGTGAGGATGCGGTTGAGAAGCGTGGTCTTGCCCGCGCCAAGATAGCCGGTGAGGACGGTGACGGGGATTTTCTCGGACATGGCAAACTCTCGTGGCAGGCTTCTTGATCAGCTTCTGGGCTGCAGCGCTTCGGATATCATCTTTATATTGTGGCGCATCATCCGAATGTAAGTGGGGGCAGGGCCGTCAGGTCGGGAAAGTGCGTCGGAAAACAGCGTCCCGCCGATGCGGGCGCCCGATTCTTTCGCGATCTGCTGGATGAGTCGCTGATCCGCGATGGTCTCGAGGAAAACAGCAGTAATCTTCTCGCGCCGGATCTGCTGGATGATGCGTGCAACGTCTCTGGCGGATGCCTCCGCTTCGGTGGAGATGCCGCGCGGCGCGATGAACTGGATGCCGTAAGCCTGCTGGAAATAGCCGAAGGCATCGTGCGAGGTGATGACCTTTCGCCGGTCAGGCGGGAGTGCTGCAACTGCGGCCCTGATTTCGGCATCAACCGCATCAAGCTCGCCGAGGTATCGGCTGGCATTGCTGTCATAGACGGGTTTGCCCGCTGGATCGGCAGCGCTCAACGCATCGCGGATGGTGGCGGCATAAAGCTTCACATTTGCAACCGCCTGCCAGGCATGGGGATCAACCCCGCCATGGTCATGGCCATGCTTGTCTTTGGCACCATGACCATGCGCATCTTTCTCGACACGGCCCTTCACGCCCGCTGCAGCCTCGACAAGCACTGCCTTGCTGGCAGAGGCCTGCACGAGCCGCTTCATCCAGCCCTCGAACTTCAGGCCATTGGTGATGACGAGCTTCGCCTCACTCACGGCCCTGGCATCCGCCGGCGTGGGCGAATACAGATGGGCGTCACTGCCTGGCTGCACCAGCGTCGTCAGCAGGATGCGGTCACCCCCGATGGTCTGGACGATGTCGCCGAGAATGGAAAAGGAGGCGACGACCGGCAGCCTTTCCTGCTGGGCACTGGCCGGAGTGGCCAGGCCATGCCCGGCAATCGCGGCAGCGGCAAGCATCAGGCGGCGGCGGGACAGCATGGAATTGCTCCTTGAATCTGTAATGTTATACCATTCAAGCAGAAAAATGCCGTGAAGGAAAGAGCCGCCAGACAAGTCCTTCGCGGCGGCCAAACAGCATGGAGAGGAGATAAAGGCTACCTGCAGCCAGGATGATCGTTGGTCCTGCCGCCAGACTGAACTGATACGACAGGATCAGTCCGGCATAGGTCGACAGACAGCCAATCAGCACCGAAATGCCGATCATGGCGGTGATATCCGCCGACCAGAATCGGCTGGATGCTGCAGGCAGCATCATCAGGCCGACCGCCAGCAGGGTGCCGAGCGCGTTGAAGCCGCCGACAAGGTTCAGGACGACGACGGCCAGAAAGATCAGGTGCACGGCGGTTCCGGAGCGGGAAACCGAGCGCAGGAAGCCGGGGTCCACCGTATCCAGCACCAGTGGGCGATAGATCAGCGCCATCACCACCAGCGTGATGGTCGCGATCGAGGCGAGCAGAATCAGGGTGTCATCACCCAGCGCCAGCACCGATCCAAACAGGACATGCAGGAGATCGACATTGGAGCCCTTGAGCGAGACGATGGTGACACCCAGCGCAAGCGACAGCAGGTAGAACGCGGCCAGCGAGGCATCCTCCTTCAGCACCGTTACCCGCGCCACAAGGCCTGCCAGCAGGGCAACAGCGAAGCCCGCGACGAGCCCGCCCAGCGTCATCGGCCAGACCGACAGACCAAACAGCAGATATCCAACGGCAACACCGGGCAGGATGGCATGGGCCATAGCATCGCCGGTAAGGCTCATGCGCCTCAACATCAGGAACACGCCGACAGGGCCGCCCGCGATGGCAAGGGCCATCCCGCCGACAAGAGCGCGGCGCATGAACGAGAATTCGGCGAAGGGAGCCAGAAACGTGTCGTAGAGCATGTTCTGACAGGCTCAGGACGGCGAATGGTCAGGCCGCACGGGCGCAGGCGGCGGCGTGCGGATCATGCGCCTCGATCATCCGGCGCGCGCGCAACAGATTTTCCGGACGCAGCGTTTCCGCCGTTGCGCCCCAGGCAATCACCTCGCGGGCCAGCAGCAATGTCTGGGGGAAATGCTCTTTCACCACATCCATGTCATGCAGCACGGCAATCACGGTCCGCTTTTCACCATGCCAGCGCCCAATCAGATCAAGAAGATCCGCCGTGGTTTTCGCGTCGATGGCAGTGAAGGGCTCATCCAGAAGAATCAGTCTGGCATCCTGCAGCAGCAGACGCGCGAACAGGGCCCGTTGCAACTGGCCGCCCGACAGCGTTCCAATGACGCGATTCTCGAATCCACCAAGACCGACAGCCGACAGCGCATCGGACACCGCATGGCAATCGACGCGGCTGAAGCCACCGAAGAGACCATTTTTCTGCCAGTTTCCGGCAGACACCAGATCAAACACCGAAAGTGGAAACGACCGGTCGATATCTGCGGCCTGCGGCAGGTAGGCGATATCGTTGCGGCGAATCGCCCCCAGACCAATTGTTCCCGCCAGCGGCTTGAGCGCGCCGACGAGGCCTTTCAGCAAGGTAGATTTGCCCGCACCATTGGGACCGACGACGGCAAGAAGGCTGCCTGCTTTTACCGTGCCAGTGAGATGATGCACGGCCGGCCGCCGGTCATAGCCAAGCGTTGTATCGATAAACTGGACATCCGCTGCCGCCATGATCACAGCGCCCACCAGACAGCAAGCCACAGGATGGCGATCACGCCGCTCACACCGGTCAACCGCTCAGCAGCAGACAGCCGGAGCAGCGAGAAATGCGGCTCGGCGGCGACGGCATGATGATGGTGCGACTGCGACAAGCGAAAACTCCAGACAGGAGCATTTGATATAGTATAACATTCAGAGAAATGCAAAGGGCGCACCCCTGGGCGACCTGACATTTCCCCAAGAGGGTAAATGTCACCCAACGCAAGGTTCGCAACCGCAAGGCTCCCTGCGGCATAAGTGACTACAGGCCGACAGGCCGCCCGGCCACCGTGACAAGCATCTTTCCGGGAGCAAGAAGGCGTTTCGCCACGCGGCGGGTATCGTCCAGTGTGATCGCCTCGAACAGGCTGTTGCGCTTGTCCGTGTAGTCGATGCCCAGTTCATCCACCTGCATCGCGGTCAGGTGATTGGCGATCTTCGTCGAGGTATCGAAGCGAAGCGCATAGGAGCCGATGAGATAGCGCTTGGCCTTGTCGAGTTCCTCCTCCGTCGGCCCATCCGCCGCCATCCGGGCGATTTCATCGCGGATGACATCAAGGGCTTCTTTCGCCCGCTCGTTTTTGGTGGCCGTGCCGCCAAAGAAAAGCCCTGTGCGGGCGAAGGGATAGAGCGTGGACGAGACGGAATAGGCTAAACCGCGCTTCTCGCGCACTTCCTGGAAGATTCGCGACGTGAACGAGCCTCCACCCAGGATGTGGTTCATCACGCTGGCCGCCACGAAATCATCGTCCTTGCGCAACAGGCCGGGCATGCCGAAGCGCAGGGTCGATTGCGGGATATCGAGGTCGATCACCTGCAGCTCGCCCAGCCCTTGCGGGGCGATGAGCGGTACTGCCGCCAGTTCGGCCTTTTCTGGCAATGCGCCGAAAATCGCGTCCAGTTCCCGCGCCAGTTCAGCCGCGGTCATGGCACCCACGACCGAAATCTTGAGGTTGGACCTCGCAATCAGGCGTCGGTGCATGCTGCGCAGGTCATCAGCGGTGATCGCCGCGATTCCCTCCGCCAGGCCCTCGTCAGGTGTGGCATAGGCGTGGCCCGCAAAGGCGCGTGCCATCCAGGCTTTCGACGAGCGGCTGTTGGGATCATTTGCCCCGCGCTTGATGCCACCCTGAATCTGGGCCCGCACGCGCTCCACCGCCGCAGCCTCGAAATGCGGCGTGGTCAGGGCATGGCGCAAAACCTCGAATGCCTTGTCCCGATGCCGGATCAGCGTCTTCAGGCTGCCGCTGATGGCATCCTTGGATTCCGAGAAGCGGAACTGGATCGCATGCTCGTCCAGTGTTTCCTGGAAGGCCACGGCGTCATAGGGGCCAGCACCTTCATCGAACATGCCAGACAGGAAATTGGCAAGCCCCGCGCGTCCGATCGGGTCCTGCGCCGCTCCGCCCTCGAAAGACATCTCCATGGCGATCAGGGGAACGGCCTGTTCCTCGATCAGCCAGGCCTCGATACCCAATGGCGAGACCACGCGCTGGATGCGTGACCCGGTGGAGGCCTGCGCTCCGGCTTCAGGCTTCAGCATGCTCATGCCGCTTCTTCTTTCTGGAGATAGCCGGTCACGGCAATGCGCGGCATCAGCCGCTTCTTCGCAGCCGCCGTTACCTCGGAGAGTGTGATGGCATCGATCCGCTGAGGCCAGTTCTCGACGTCCTTGACCGCACCGCCGACGGCGAGCGTGGAGCCATACATGCGGGCAAGCGTGGCCTGGCTGTCACGGGCATAGACCGTATCGGCGATCAGCTGTGTCTTGGCGCGGTTGAGTTCGCGCTCGCTCAAGTCCTCGATCATCCGGGTGATCACTGCTTCAGACGCCTTCTCCAGCGTCTTCAGCGCAACGCCTTCGCGCGGCGAGGCATAGACCGCGAAGCGGGTGAGATCGACAGCATCACCCATGTACCAGGCACCGGCGCTGGTCGCGAGATCCTGTTCCTGGACCAAGGCGCGGAACAGGCGGCTGGAGCCGCCACCGCCGAGAATCTGGGCCAGAAGCTCCAGAGCATAGGGCTCCGAGTCGGTCGCGCCGACATGCGAGGGCACCAGCCAGTAGCGCTGGAAGCTCGGTTGCTCCACCTTGGGATCCGAAAGCTCGACGCGGCGCGCTGCCGCTATCGGCGGCTCTGCCTTGCGGCTGCGTTGTGGCGCTTCGCCGCGCGCGGGGATCTGGCCATAGGTCGCGCCTGCCAGCCGCTTCACTTCCGGTTCGGTGATATCACCGGCGACCACGAGAATGGCGTTTTCGGGCGTGTAGAAGCGCTTGTAGTAGGTCAGCGCATCCTGGCGGTCGAGCGTCGCGATCTCGTGCTGCCAGCCGATGATGGGTTGGCCGTAAGGATGGTTGACGTAAAGCGTGGCGCCGACGCTTTCGGAAAGCTGCGCGGCGGGATCGCTGTCCGTGCGCATACGGCGCTCTTCCAGAACCACGTCCCGCTCGGGAATGACATCCTCGTCCGACAGCACGAGATTGGTCATCCGGTCGGATTCGAACGCCATCATCGTCTCGAGATGTTCCTTGGCGATTTTCTGGAAGTAAGCCGTGTAATCATACGAGGTAAAGGCATTCTCCTGTCCTCCAAGCTCCGAAACGAGGTTGGAGAACTTGCCCTTGGGATGTTTGGTCGTGCCCTTGAACATCAGATGCTCGAGGAAATGCGCGATGCCCGACTTTCCCGCCGGGTCATCCGCTGAACCGTTCTTGTACCAGACCATATGGGTGACAACCGGTGCACGGTGATCAGGGATCACGACGACCTGCATGCCGTTGGCGAGATGGAAGGTGGAGGCAACTGCCGTTTCGGCCATCGATGGTTGTCCTGATCAGGAAGGGGAATGACGTTCGCAATATGGAAAGGAAAACCCGCGTTCGCCAGAGGCCAACGCGGGTTTGATGAAACGGGGAAGGTTGTCTCGCGATACCAGCCTGATCAGCGGGTATTGGAGCCTTCCTTGAAGATATCCATCGGGCTTGGCTCTGCCCGCACGCCAAGCGATCCCTCGCGTGTTGCGCGGAACGGGGCGTTGTCAGCAGGCCTGCGCAGACCTGATGGTGGTTCGGTCAGGAACTCGCGGCGGGGTTCCGCCCTTGCAATGCTCCCGTCCGGACCTGCGGAACCTGAAATCTGCTGGTCCATCTCGCGCAGTGTGGTCAGGCCGCCCATCACGTTGGCACGGGCGCGATCATCGATCATTTGCTGCGGTGCTCTCACCACTTCCTGTCCAGCCACGCGGCCGGCGCGGATTTCGTCCACGGTCATGCGACGGCTGCCGCTGATTTCACGTCCCGAGATGGTATCGACGAAAACAGGCTTGCGCGCATCTTCGGCAGCCTTGCGGCGCGCCACGACATCAGGATCCTGCGGCCAGTTGGCGCGGCGCTGATCCGGTGCTGCGGCCTCGACGGGGGGGCGCAGGTTCTGGCTTGGCGGCACGACAAGCGGTGCCCGCTCGCGATACTCGATCGGCGGCTTTTCCTCGCCCGGCAAACCAAGGAGTATGCGACCGATATCCAGCAGGCCCTGGGCCTTGGCTGGCACCGTCGCAAGGGAGATGCTGGCGAGCGCCAGACCCGCGATGGCCACAACACGATATGTCATATCAACTCCTCCGACCGGATTGTGCATACCAACCACGGACTGAAATCATGACTTTTCAGAGGCGGCGCTCCGCCCCGATGTGAAGCCGTCATACAGCAAGAACCCGACGCCGACAACGATGGCGGCATCGGCAACGTTAAAGACGTACCACGACAGTCCGTTCCAGAAGAAATGGGCGAAATCAAGCACCGCGCCGTAGAGCACGCGGTCAATCGCGTTGCCGATCGCACCGCCTGCGATAAGGCCGAGCCCGAGGTTCAGCCATTTCTCGCCTGACCGCCACGCCCAGATCGTGAGCGCCATCGCGGCCACGACCTTGAAGAGTGTCAGGGCCCAGCGGCCAAACTCGGTCGATTGCTGGAACATGCCGTAGGAAATGCCCTGGTTCCAGACAAGGATGAGGTTGAAGAACGGCGTGACCTCGATGGGCTGCCGCGCGGCGATATCAACGATGAAATACAGCCACAGCTTCGACGCCTGATCGAACGCGAGGGTGATCGCGAAGGCGATCAGGAACATATTGAACAGTCGTCTTGATTCCATGGCGAGGCCGTGCTCCTTGCTCGTAAGCTGTGATCACCCATTGAGGAATTTTTGCAATGCTTTCGAAAGTCACCAGGCTGGTTCTTGTGTCAAACTTCGCGGTTCTCACGTCGATGACAGCGGCTTCTGCCGCTTGCCGTATCGATGCCTGGAAGTTCAGGTGGGGCCCAGCACCGACACCTGTCACGATCACGATCACGGAGGGATCAACCTGCGGGAGCAATGTTTCCCTCAGCGGTGCGGAGAAACTCACAGGTATCGCTGTTCTTTCCCAGGGCAGCGGTGGAGCCGTTGAAACACGGGCCAACCGCTTCCAGTATCGCCCGAAGGCGGGGTTCAAGGGGTCGGACCGTTTCACCGTGCAGTTGCGCGGCACGGACAGGTTTGGAGCGGCTGTGACGAATGACCTCAACGTTTCCGTGACGGTCCAGTAAGCCGAAGCGAGGGCTGGAGGGGGCTCAAATCCTCCCCAGCGCCTTGAGTTCATGCAGCGCCTTCGCGTCACGGGCCGAGACATCAGGGAAGGTCGGATCGGAGCCTACATCATCGGTATAGCGCCAGGATCGCGCACATTTGCGGCCTGCGGCCTGTGTGAACACGACCGCGACGCCCTTGACCTGATCTGAGGTGAAGGCATCGGCCGGTGCCGGCCTGTCCGTCAGCGTGATCGCCGAGGTGATGGCGATCTCGGCCATGTCGATGCCGTCGAGCGCAGCCATCAAATCCTTGTCCGTGACATGCACGACGGGTGCGGCTTCCAGTGACGAGCCGATGACCTTGCCCGCCCGCTGGATTTCCAAAGCGCCGGTAATGACGGAACGGACATCGCGGATTCTGTCCCATTTTGCCGCCAGGGCATCATCACGCCAGGATGAAGGCACGTCCGGGAATGCCTCGAGATGCACGCAACCGCCTTGCGTCTGCTTGTCCGGATAGCGCTCAAGCCAAGCCTCGTCAGCCGTGAAGACCAGAATGGGAGCCAGCCAGAGCGTGACGCATCGGAAGATCTGTTCGACAGTTTCCAGTGAACCCAATCGCTTCACACTGGACGGTGGCTCGCAATACAGGGCGTCCTTGCGGATATCGAAATAGAACGCGGACAAGTCCGTGTTCATGAAGGTCGAAAGCAAAGACACGACCTTCTTGTAGTTGTAGGTGGCATACGCCTCCCGCACTTCGCCGTCGAGAATGGCGAGCCGATGCAACATGAGGCGATCGACCTCTTCCATCGCCTGACCACCGATACGGTCGGTCTGCTCGAAATGCGCCAGCGTTCCCAGCATCCAGCGAAGGGTGTTCCTCAGCTTGCGGTAGCTGTCGATGAAACCCTTCAGGATTTCCGGACCGATGCGCAGGTCATCGGAATAATCCGAGGCCGCCACCCACAGCCGCAGGATATCCGCGCCGGAGTTTTTCATCACATCCTGCGGAGCCACGACATTGCCGAGGCTTTTCGACATCTTCTGGCCCTTCTCGTCCAGAACGAAGCCGTGGGTCAGCACGATGTCATAGGGTGCGCGGCCGCGTGTGCCGGAGCTTTCGATCAGCGAGGAATGGAACCATCCCCGGTGCTGGTCGGAGCCTTCCAGATACATCACCCGATCCCGTCCGCCATCCGGCTTGCGGTGAATGCCCGCGAGGCCGGGGAAGGTGTTGGGAGCTCCCAACACATAGGAATGGGTGGAGCCGGAATCGAACCAGACATCGAGCACGTCGTTGATCTTCTCGAAATCCGCGGGATCATGCTCCGGCTTGAGAAATCGCGAACCATCGGCATCGGCAAACCAGGCGTCGCCGCCCTCGGCCTCGAAGGCGTCAGCGATGCGCCTGTTCACGCGTTCGTCCTTGAGCACGGCCTTCGTCGCCTTGTTGACGAACACCGTGATCGGCACGCCCCAGGCGCGCTGGCGGGAGACGACCCAGTCCGGCTTGGCCTCGATCATGCCGGTGATGCGGTTTTGCCCGGCGGGAGGCACCCACTCCGTGGCGCGGATCGAGTCGAGCGAGACCTCTCGCAAAGTTGGATTCTCTGAATTGCGCAGGTCGTGTTCGGCCACGCCGCCTTTGTTGGCAAAGTGGCTGATCGCATCAGCGCTCAGTGGTTGATCCATGTGGATGAACCATTGCGGCGTGTTGCGGAAAATCACCGGCTTCTTCGAGCGCCAACTGTGCGGATACTGGTGCTTCAGGCGCCCCCGCGCCACGAGGTTGCCCGCGTCGATCAGCGCCTTGATGACGGCCTCGTTGGCATCACCCTTGTCACCGTTGTCCTTGATAACGCGGCGGCCCTCGAAGCCGGGAGCTTCCGCCGTGTAGAAGCTGTCGGCATCGACGGTGTAGGGAATTTTCGGCTCGATTCCGCGCTCGCGCAGCATCTGCTGCGTGGCGGCGGCGGTCCAGATGTCGAAGTCCTCGCGCCCATGGCCGGGTGCGGTGTGGACGAAGCCCGTGCCTGCATCATCGGTGACGTGGTCGCCGTCGAGAAGGGGGACGTCGAAGGTGTAGCCGAGGGAGGCGAGCGGGTGGGCGCAGATCGACAAGCCAAGCTGCTCTGCCGTCACATCTCGAAAACGCTTGGCTGTCAGTTTGGCTTGCCCAAAGACCGCTTCGGCAAGCTTATCAGCCACAATAAAGCGTGCACCTGCTTGCGGGCCGAAGTCGCGTTCGGCAGCTGTCACCTCGTAAAGACCGTAGGCGATCTTGCGGTTGTAACTGATCGCGCGGTTGCCCGGAAGCGTCCAAGGCGTAGTCGTCCATATCACCACTGATGCTGAAAGCAGCTCATCTGCTCTTTCAAACTCAGGACCTGATTTGGCACCACCCATAGTTCCGCTTGATGCGTAGCGAAGCGGAAACGCCACCCAAACCATATCGCTTTGATAATCCTGATACTCGATCTCCGCTTCCGCCAGCGACGTCTTCTCCACCACGCTCCACATCACCGGCTTCGATCCGCGATAGAGCTGGTCCGTCATGGCGAACTGCATGATCTCGCGGGCGATCTGCGCTTCTGCCGGAAACGCCATGGTCGAGTAGGGGTGGTCCCAGTCGCCCGTCACGCCGAGACGCTTGAACTCCTCGCGCTGGACATTCAGCCAGTGCGTCGCGAAATCCCGGCATTCCTTGCGGAATTCGTTGATCGGCACCTCGTCCTTGTTCTTGCCCCTGGCGCGGTACTGCTCCTCGATCTTCCATTCGATGGGCAGGCCATGGCAATCCCAGCCTGGCACGTAGTTGGAATCGAAGCCCATCATCTGCTGCGAGCGCGTCACCAGATCCTTGAGGATTTTGTTCAGCGCGTGGCCGATGTGGATGTTGCCGTTGGCATAGGGAGGGCCGTCGTGCAGCACGAATTTCGGCCGCCCCACGGA
>JANMFA010000157.1:0-3162 GCA_031377545.1 Hyphomicrobiales bacterium
GATCAATCAGAAAATGGCACGTTGGGGGATCGTAGCCAGCATGTAGGACTCATTCCCAACCTCGGTTACGGTCGACACGATGAGGCCGGTCGAGAGGTCTAGGAGCCAGACAATGCTGCTGCGCGACCCGGTTTTCGCCCCTCCAATGATTGCCGCGTAGCGGTCCGCCACCATGGTAATTCCACGCGGGCGCGGGGTTGCGCCACCGGGGGCCTGAGGATGCAGCCGCAGAACCTCGGACGGACGACCTGCGACCGCGTCTTTCACATTGATCAGGGAAATCGTGTTGGCGCGGAAGCAGGTTGCAACCACATACTGCCCATCCGGTGTGAAGCAGACGGCAAAGGGCCTCGTGCGTTCTGCACGATCATCGCTGCCAACGTGGACCCGCGCGGCTTCGGCATCACGTCCGCCTGCTGCGGCGCGGGCTACATCGATAATAGAGATCGTCGAACCTTCGTAGGCTACCGACATGCTTTCGCGCGCGGCCACTGCGACGAATGCGCCATCCGGACTGGCTGCGAGGCCGAAAGGGCCTGTCTCGACGGTGACGCGGTTGACCTCCGCGGAAGCCTCACCGGCCAGCGCTGCCCGGATGTCAATGACAGAGACATCGCTGAACCCGCCATTGCCGACAAAGGCGAAGCCCCCGTTCAAAGGTGAGATCGCCAGCCCGGTGGGATTGGGATATCGACCGAAACTCGGGTGCGGACTGTCGTGGCGGCTGGGCCTTTTGGCGAGGTGCGTGGTGTTCTCTTTCAGCGGGATGCGGCAGACTGGCTTGCGCGTCGCGAGATCGATCGCGGTCAACTCATCTCCACCATCCTCGCTCTCCGCAGCTTCCCCGCAATTGACGAGAAGAGTTTTTCCGTCAGGCGTGAGGCCTGCACCAACTGGCCCTGTCCTGCCAGTTGGCATGAAGGCTTCGACCGCCCCAAGGGTTCCGTTGTTCGCCGGATCGAGCGCCTTTTGGAGATCAACGACAGTGATCAGCCCAGGGTGTCCGTGCTGATACTGCCCGGCAGCAGCAGGAGTTGCTGCGCCCGAGTGGTTGACGACATAGGCAAATCGGCCTTCGCGATCGACAGTCACCACGACCGGTTGCCCGCTGGCAGGTGTTTCCGGGACGCCATCACCGTCGCAGTCGACATCCGGCGTCACGCGCGGGCGGGAAATGATGGCGCGGTCTGTGCTGTCGTTTTCGGGCAGCAGCGCCTTCTCGACATCGACGATAGCTACCCAATTGTCCCAACGACCGCTGACAATGAGATGGCCGAGCTTTTTCGACATGCCGTATTTTCCTTCGCGACGGAACGTTTCAGTCCGGCAAGTTTAGTTGCCCGGTCAAAGGGCTGCAATGACTTGCAGCGCTGTGGGCTGACTGCCGAGCAAGCGTGGCGGAGCTCCGCCATTGCCCGGCTCCCGGCCCAAATGCAACCTGGTCACTTGCTCACTGCGGCCCATCGGCTAAACCTTGACAATGACCCGCATCATTCTGGAAAGCGACCTGATCGCGAGCATCGCGGATGCATTGCAATTTATCTCGCATTACCATCCGCCGGACTACATCCGGAGTCTCGCGAACGCCTGGCGGACAGAACCGAGTGCGTCGGCCCGCAATGCAATGGCGCAGATTCTCGTCAATTCCCGCATGGCGGCGATCGGACGGCGTCCGATGTGCCAGGATACCGGCACGGTCCAGGTCTTCATGCGGATCGGTACAGGCGTGCGCATTGAAACTGCCCGCGACCTTCAGCAGATTGTCGATACCGCTGTGCGGCAGGCCTGGCGGCTGGCGGCCAATCCGCTTCGCGCCTCTGTGGTTGCCGATCCTCTGTTTGACCGACGCAACACCGGCGACAACACACCAGCGCTGCTCCATGTCGACCTTGTTGCGGGTGATACCGTCCGCATTCATGTGGCGGCAAAGGGTGGTGGTTCGGAGAACAAGGCGCGGTTTGCCGCTCTTGATCCCAGCGATTCGGTGGCGGATTGGGTCGTAAAGACCGTTGAGGGTCTGGGAGCGGGCTGGTGTCCGCCGGGCATCATCGGGGTCGGCGTTGGCGGGAGCCCGGAACGCGCTATGCTGATGGCGAAGCAGGGACTGCTGGACCCGATCGACATGCCCGAATTGCAGCGGCGAGGCCCATCGTCGAAGCTCGAGGAGCTTCGCCTGGAATTGCACCGGAGGATCAATGCGCTTGGAATCGGTGCGCAGGGGCTGGGCGGCGTGACGACGGTGCTTGATGTGAAGATACACACGTTCGCGAGCCATGCCGCGTCCAAGCCCGTGGGCCTGATCCCGCAATGCGCGGCCGATCGGCATATCACTTTCACGCTGGACGGGTCCGGCCCGGCAGTGTTTGCGCCGCCCGATCTTTCGCTCTGGCCAGAGATCGTGATCGAACAGACGGACGGATTGACGCGCAAGGTTGATCTTGACCACCTGACAAAGGCCGACGTTGCTCACTGGAAGGCCGGAGAGACTTTGCTGCTCTCGGGGCGGTTGCTCACCGGTCGGGATGCCGCGCACCAGCGGATGGTCGATCTGCTGGCGCAGGGAAAGGCCTTGCCCGTCGATCTGCGGGGCAGGGCGATCTACTATGTCGGACCGGTTGATGCGGTTGCCGGTGAGGCTGTCGGGCCAGCTGGTCCCACGACAGCAACACGCATGGACCGCTACACCGAGACAATACTGGCTGAAACCGGGATCCTCGTGATGATCGGCAAGGCGGAGCGCGGCGACGAGGCCATCGCCGCCATTGCGCGCCACGGTGCGGCATCGCTGATCGCGGTTGGTGGAGCGGCTTATCTGGTCTCGAAAGCGATCAAATCCTCGCGCATTGTGGCGTTTGAGGATCTTGGCATGGAAGCAATCCGGGAATTTGTGGTCGAGGACATGCCTGTGACGGTTGCGGTGGATGCAGGCGGTTCCTCCATCCACACGCTGGGGCCGTCGCTCTGGCGGCGGTAAAGTCTATTGCACCGTGACGCCGGACGCCTTGATGATGGGTGTCCAGCGCTCGATCTCGGAAGCAATGAAGGCTTTCAGGCCAGCTGGTGTCTGCAACTCGGCTGATGGCACGTCGGCACCGATGTCATCGAGCTTGGTTTTCATAGCCGGGTCGGACAGTGCCGCACGAAGTGCCTTGTTGAGCGACT
>JANMFA010000207.1:0-4550 GCA_031377545.1 Hyphomicrobiales bacterium
AGGCTGCCGAAGGCGCTGATCTGCAACGACCACGCTGCCGACAGGTCATAGACCGCGCTGGCCTGCACCTTGTGTTGCCGGGCCCGACTCTCGCCAAAGCGGCTCTTGCCGGTTGTTATGGTGTTGTGGCTCTGCAGGAGCAGCAAAAGTGCAGGCATCGGTCTCACACCGAACCCCGCGTCAAGCCGCAGTTCGTCCGGGTTGCTTCCGCCGCGCCAACGATAGGCGGTCTGCAGCTCCACGAAGGTCGGCCAGTGTCCCAGCGCGAGAGTGTGGCCAAGATTCAACCGTAGTTCCGCCTCCGCTGGCGAATCCATGCGCCGCAGCGGACCCGTCAGGCTGCGCTCGGTGGTTGCGTGAAGCATTGCCTGTGCGGAGAGGATGGTGCCACCCTGCGCCCAGAGCCGGACCCGCGCGCCGCCGCCGAGTGCGCCGGAGGCGATCCTGACAGGTGTGCCATCCAGCGGGAAAGTCTGGTTCTGTGCCCGCAGGCTGCCAAGCAGGGTGACATGATCGCTCCATCCATGTTCGAGATGGATCGCGCTTTCCTGCTTGGAGAACTGGCCGGAGCGGATGGGCCTTCCCCGCCGGTCAAAGCGTCGGGTTGATCCGGTCATGGCATTGGCGAAAATGATCTGGCTGCGACCCTCATCCTGAAGCCAGGCTCCGGCCGATGCCGATGAATGCGGGACAGCAAGCATCAGGACGGCAGCAAGCAGGGCCATTGCCCCGTTCCAGCCGCTCTCCTGACGCAACGTCACCATCGGTCCGATCCGTTCCGGTCAATGGCTGCAGAGCCGGGATAGGCCTGCCGCAACGTCACCGGACTGGATCAACCAAGTAATATGCCCGAAGGCCTGCAAACAACTCTGAAAAATCGGAGGTTTTGCTGAATCTGCGCTGTTATCGGCGGAAAAAGCGGTTCAGCGCGATGCCGCTTGCTGTCGCGACATTGAGGGAATCGAAGTGCGGTGCCATGGCGATGCGCAAGCCCGCTGTTCTGGCCAGCACTTCTGCGGGCAGGCCGGGGCCTTCCGCCCCCAGCAAAAGCGCGGCGCGTGGCGGGGGCACGACATTCTCCAGAGTCTGCGCTCCGCCAGGGCTCAGTGCAAAGGTGGCAAATCGGCGAGCCTCCAGCGCTGTCAGAATCTCCTCCGCCGTACCCGAGCGCGTGAACGGCACCACAAGCGCCGCACCAACCGAGACGCGGATGGCCTTGCGATAGAGTGGATCGCACGATGTGGCATCCAGCACGATGGCATCGGCACCAAAGGCTGCAGCATTGCGAAACAGCCCACCCATGTTGTCGTGGTTCGCAAGGCCGATGCCGACGACGACGAGTGCCCGTGCTGGCAACGCATCCAGAACGACGGCCATGCCGGACGGCTCGCCACGCAGGCCAATGGCCAGAATGCCACGATGCACGGAAAACCCTGCAAGCGCCTCGATCACGGCATCCGTCGCGGTGTAGAGCGGAACATCAGCGGGAATGGCTGCGGCAAGGCCCGGCGAACCCGCCAGACGCCTGGCCGAGAGCAGCACGCTTTCGAGAGCGAAGCGGCTGTGGGTCAGCAGCAGGCGCAGCACCACCTCGCCTTCCGCGATGAAGCGGCCATGTCGCCCCGCGAGATCGCGCTCCCGGATCGCGCGATAGGGCTCCAGACGGGGATCATCGGGATCCATGATGGGGACGGGCGTTGCCAAACCGGGTGCTTCCTGAGATTGCGGGCGGCTCCTTTGCAGAAACCGCACGTCCTCCATGTCACCACCGCTGATTCACCTCAAGGCTATCGCCCACGGCTTTGGCGGCACCCGTATTCTCGACGGCGCGGAAATCGCGGTCGAAAAGGGTGACCGGCTGTGTCTTGTCGGTCGCAACGGCTCGGGAAAATCGACCCTGCTCAAGATCGCGGCAGGCCTGATCGAGCCGGACCGAGGCGAACGCTATGTGCATCCCTCCGCGACCATCCGCTACCTGGTGCAGGAGCCGGACCTGTCGGCCTGGCCGACGACCGGCGCCTATGTCCTGTCGGGTCTGGCCGAGGGGGATGACCCCTACCGCGCCGCGCAGTTCATGGATGCACTCGGCCTGACAGGCGAGGAAGGGACGGAACGGCTGTCGGGCGGAGAGGCGCGCCGCGCGGCGCTGGCGCGTGTTCTGGCACCGGAACCCGACATCATCCTGCTGGACGAGCCGACCAACCATCTCGACCTGCCCGCGATCGAGTGGCTGGAGGCAACCCTGTCCCGGCTGAAATCCGGCCTCGTGGTGATCAGCCATGACCGTCGCTTTCTTGCCAATCTCTCGCGTGCCACGCTGTGGGTGGACCGTGGTCAGGTGCGCCGGATGGAGAAAGGCTTCGATCATTTCGAGGCCTGGCGCGATGAGGTGCTGGAGCAGGAAGAGCGGGACAACCAGAAGCTCGCCCGCAAGATCGTGGCCGAGGAGCACTGGCTGCGCTACGGCGTGACAGCGCGACGCAAGCGCAATGTCCGGAGGCTCGGCCTGCTGCAGGATCTGCGCAGCCAATGGCGGACGCGCGGTGGCCCGCAGGCCGGGGTAACCATGACGGTATCCGAGGCGGAGGAGAGCGGCAAGCTCGTGATCGAGGCCAAGGGGATCAGCAAGAGTTACGGATCCGAAACAATCGTGCAGAACCTGTCGATCCGTATTGCCAATGGCGACCGGCTCGGCATCGTCGGTCCCAATGGCGCGGGCAAGACGACGCTCATCAACCTGCTGACCGGCGCGCTGGATCCGGACGAGGGCAGCGTCAAGATCGGGCTGAGCGTCGCCCTGTCGACGCTGGACCAGAAACGCGAGAATGTTGATCCCGCCTTCACGCTCAAGGAGGCGATGACCGACAACCGTGGCGATATTATCGAGGTTGGCGGCGAGCCCAAGCACGTCATGGGCTACCTCAAGGACTTCCTGTTCTCGCCCGAACAGGCAAGAACGCCGATCTCGGTACTGTCGGGCGGCGAGCGCGGACGCATGATGCTGGCGCGCGCGCTGGCGAAGAAATCCAACCTGCTGGTGCTGGACGAGCCGACCAATGATCTCGACCTTGAAACGCTCGATCTGCTGCAGGAAATGCTGATGGATTACGCAGGCACGCTGATCCTCGTCAGCCACGACCGCGATTTTCTCGACCGGGTCTGTTCCTCCGTGCTGATGTCGGAGGGCAAGGGACGCTGGGTGGAATATGCCGGGGGCTATTCCGACATGGTCGCCCAGCGTGGGGCTGGCGTGCAGGCAAAGATCAGGCTGGCCACCAAGGCTGGTGAGAAATCCGCCGGCGGTGCCGTGGCGGGGCCTTCTGCATCCGCATCGTCACGCAGGCTGTCGTTCAAGGACCGGCACGCGCTGGATACGCTGCCCGGCCTGGTTGACGCCATGGCACGTGACATCGCCAAGCTTGCGGCTGTTCTGGCGGAGCCCGATCTCTATGCGCGCGACCGCGGCCGCTACGACAAGGCCTCCGCGATGTTGGCTGATCTCGAGAGCAAGCGGGCCACGAGCGAAGAAGAATGGCTGCGGCTGGAAATGTTGCGGGAGGAACTGGAAGGGTGACCATTGCCGTCTGCTCCGCGTATTGTCCCCGTCTTGCCCCTGCCATCATCCATGACTAGATGGAACACAGCAAGCAGCGGAGTGCCGCGTTGGATTCACTAGCCTCGTCAGCTCCGCAGAGGCGGCGTCTCAAGATCATCGGAACGATTGCGAGCCTCGCGCTTTTCGCGATCTCGGTGGTTGTGCTCGGCTTCATTGTGAAAGAGCTCGATGCGGCGGAGATCAGGGCAGCGTTTGCTGCAGCGAGCGGTCGTCAGGTCGCGCTGGCAATCCTGTGCACGGCGATAAGCTATCTCGTCCTGACAGGCTATGACGCCATCGGTTTCCGGCAACTCGGGTACAAGGTTCCCTACAGGATCACCGCGCTTGGCTCCTACACCAGCTATGCCGTCAGTTTCACCCTGGGTTTTCCCCTGATCACGGGCGGGACGGTCCGCTACTGGATCTATTCGACCATCGGTATCGGTGCCAAATCCATTGCCAGCCTCACATTGATCGCCGGTGTGACGTTCTGGCTGGGCATGGGGGTGGTGCTGGGCTTCTGCCTGATCTGGAAACCGGCCGAGATTGCGGAACTGAACCGGTTGCCGGTCGTGATGAACCGCGTGCTGGGACTTGTCCTGCTTGGGGCGATCATAGGCTATCTCGGCTGGACCTCCCTCAAGCCGCGTGCGCTGACCTTCCAGGGCTGGTCGATGACCATGCCGGACATCAAGGTGAGCCTGGCGCAGATGACCATCGGGGCGCTCGATGTCTGTGCGGCGGGGGCGGCATTGTATATCCTGCTGCCGCAGGGCTACGACATCCCCTATGGCAGCTTCATCGCGGCCTATGTCTTTGCCTGCATCCTGGGCATCATCAGCCATGCGCCGGGCGGCATAGGCGTGTTCGAGGCCACGATCCTGCTGGCGCTGCCGGGCATTCCTTCGGAGCAATTGCTGGGTTCGCTGCTGCTGTTCCGGCTATGGTATTACAT
>JANMFA010000225.1:0-5430 GCA_031377545.1 Hyphomicrobiales bacterium
CGTGAAAGCCGGTCTGGTGCCATCAACAGGCGAAGCGCGGCGTCAGGTGCAAAGCGGCGGTCTCCGGGTGAATGATGCGGTGGTGATCGACGCGAAGCAGATGCTTTCCGCCACAGACGCCGTCAATGACGGCGCGATCAAGCTGTCGTTCGGCAAGAAGAAGCATGTGCTTATGAGGGCAGGGTAGGGGCCTTCCTATTCCTTCCCCCTGGGGGAAGGTGGCTGCCGTAGGCAGACGGATGGGGGTGAACCCCTGCACTCCGGGTTTCACCCTCATCCGCCCCGCAAAGGCGGGGCACCTTCTCCCGATGGGAGAACGAAAGGAGAAAGCTCACCGCCGCTTCGCCTCGTTCCATAATGCATCCATCTCCGCCAGATCGCTTTCTGCCGGTGTTTTGCCGCGCTCCCGCAGCATTGTCTCAACCAGTTTGAACCGCCGCTCGAATTTCGCATTGGCCTGCCGCAGCACTATATCCGGATCGAGATTCTTCCACCGCGCCACATTCGCCAGCACGAACAGCAAATCGCCCAGTTCCTCAGCGATATCAGTGTCTTTGCCGCTGGCCACGGCGTCTTTCAATTCGCGTATTTCCTCTTCCGCCTTGTCCAGAACCTGACCGATATCCGGCCAGTCGAAGCCCACCTTCGCTGCCTTGTCCTGCAGTTTCACGGCGCGCGGCGCAGCGGGCAGGGCGGTTGATACGCCGTCAAGAACGCTGGTCTGCACGCCCTCACCCGTCTCGCCGCGCCGTGCAGCGCGTTCGGCCTTCTCCTCCGCCTTGATGCGTGTCCAGCTTGCCTTCACTTCGGCTGGCATCCGCTCCCGTCGCTCGCCAAAAACGTGTGGATGGCGGCGGATCATCTTGCGGGTGATGGCCTCCACGACTCCGCCGAAATCAAACGAGCCTTCTTCCTCAGCCATGCGGGCATGAAACACAACCTGCAAGAGCAGATCACCCAGTTCGTCTCGCAGATCCTCGCGGTCACCTGATGTGATGGCCTCGACGACCTCATGCGCTTCCTCGACGGTGTAGGGCGCGATGGTTGTGAAGGTCTGCTCGATATCCCAGGGGCAGCCGGTCTCCTTGTTGCGGAGTGATGCCATGATGGACAGGAGATCGGCTATATCGCGGGAGGGCTTCATCCCGTTGGCTTATCATCCGCAAGAGGGTGCGCAATACCGGGCGGTGGCGGCAATCCACATATCAAATGTTGCAACCGTTTTGAAATGTCTCAGGTTGCAGCAATGTAGAAATGTCACAGGGTGCTACGGAGCCTCTGCCGGGGCTGCGGAGAGCCCATGTTTCGCAGCAGCGCCGGCAGAGGCGGGGCGATTTGCGGCTTTCGCCGCAGTATGACGATCGACAAAGGAAACCCTGCCTCTGCGCCCTTTCGGGCGAGGCGCATAGCCTCCGGCTTCGCTGTGCGTCTTCGGCGGCGCCGGTTTGATCTCGTCCTGGCGCGCTTTCACCCAGGCCAGGACCTCCGAGAGGCGCTTGTTCTCGACGATCGCCGTGTGCGTGACCCGTTGTTTCTTGTCGAAGATGCGATACGGCAGAGCGACACCCTTCCAACGCACCTCGAACCGACCGTCGGGAAACTCGTAGGTGTCGACGTATTTTCCGATCAGACCAGCCGTCAGCGGCGTCTCGTCCAGAACAATCCGCTTGCTGTCGTATGACAGGGCTAGTTGCTGAGTAACATAGCGCTGCTCTCGCCAAGCCAGAATCGTATCGAGTTGCGCGGGGTTACGTTCCAGCGGGCGATGAAGATCGTTCGGTCGAGCTGGAGCTGAAGCAAAACGCTCGTTGAAGCGCCCGATAAACGCTGGGAGGTAGGTGTTGGCCGCCTCGATCGTCGAAATCCCTTCGAGCCGTAGCTCCTTCACGAGACGGTCCTGCAGCGTGCGGTTCACGCGTTCCACCCGCCCTTTGGCTTGGCTCGAGTTCGCACACAGGATCTCGATGCTGAGCTCGCTCAGAGCGCGCCCGAACTGCGTCATGCCCTGACCACCCTGAGCCTGGGGCTTCGACACGCGGAAGATCGAGTGTTTGTCGGAATAAAAGGCGAGGGGACGTCCATGGCTCGTCAGATAGCCCTTCAACGCCTCAAAATAGGCAAAGGCGCTCTCGGATTGCACGAACCGAAGCGCAACCAGGCGGCCGGTCGCATCGTCAATGAAGACGATCAGCGTGCAGCGTGGCCCGCGATCCTCGAACCAGCGGTGTTCGCTCCCGTCAATCTGAACCAGCTCGCCAAAGTGTTCGCGGCGAATGCGAGGCTGGTGAAATTGGCGCCGCTGCTTGCGCGAGAGCCACAGGCCTTCCTCACTCATCCACTTGCGGAGCGTCTCTCGTGAGATGGTCAGGCCGTGCCGTTCCAGCAGCATCTGGCTCGCAAACGTCGGCCCGAAATCGCGATACTTCTCAGTGACATAATTGATCGCCATCTGGCGAACATGCGGCCCCAGCAAACGATTGGACGGTCGTCCGCGAGCTTGATGGCGAAGGCCGACCGTACCATCATCTGCGAACCGAAGCGCCAGCCTGTGCGCCTGGCGTCGCGTCACGCCCATCACCTCGGCCGCCGCCGTCATCGTCAACCGGCCCGCCATAACAGATGCCAGCACCTCGGCGCGCCGAAGTTCTCTCTCGCTCATCTCGACCCAGCCCATGCCAAACTCCCACGCTCAACGCCGAGAGGGAGTGTGACATTCCTAGTTTGCCACGATGAGACATTTTAACATTGCGCCTACATCAAAGATTCGCAGAATATATATTATGGAACTTTTATCGATGGTTGCGAGCGAACCGGGACTTGCCGAAATGGCGATATTCCGCCTCAAACCCCATTCCCATTCAAATCCCGCGGCTCGACCCAGCTTCTGCCATCGCGCTCGATCAGAGCGATGGCCTGGCTCGGCCCGCTCTGCCCGGCAGCGTATTTGTGCGGTGTCGGATAGCGCTCTGCCCAGCCCGCCGTGATCGGATCGATGAACCGCCAGGCCGCTTCCACCTCGTCTCGCCGCATGAACAGCGTTTGCTGGCCGCGCAGCACATCGGTGAGAAGCCGTTCGTAGGCATCCGGCGAACGGTCGTTGAAGGCCTGGCCAAAGCGCAGATCGAGTTCCGTCTCGCGCAGGCGCAAACGTCCTGATCCGGGCAGCTTCGCCATGGTGATGAACTTTACCCCGTCATCAGGTTGCAGGCGGATGATCAGGCGGTTGGGTGTCAGCGCACCGTCAGCACCCAGGGGCGCGAAGATAGAATGGGGCACGGGCTTGAACGTGACCACGATCTCCGAGAAGCGCTCCGCCATGCGCTTGCCCGTGCGCAGATAGAACGGCACGCCAGCCCAGCGCCATGTGTCGATCTCTGCCTTCAGCGCCACGAAGGTCTCGACATGGCTGTCGCGCCCCAATTCATCGGCGTAGCCCTTCACCGGCTGGCCATCGACCGAGCCATGCCTATATTGGCCGCGCACGGTGCAGGCGAGGGCTTCCGCGCCCGTGATTGGCCGTAAAGCTTTGAGAACACGTACTTTTTCATCCCGAATCTCGTCGGAATCGAGCGTGTTGGGGGGCTCCATCGCAACAAGGCAGAGCAACTGGAGCAGATGATTCTGCACCATGTCGCGCAGCGCCCCTGCCCCTTCATAGTACCCTGCCCGGCTTTCGAGCCCCACTTCCTCGGCCACCGTGATCTGCACATGGTCGATGTCGGCATTGGACCAGAGCTTGCCAAACAGCGTATTGGCGAACCGCAGGACCAGCAGGTTCTGCACCGTTTCCTTGCCCAGATAATGATCGATGCGGTAGGTCTGCTTTTCACTGAAAACCCTGGCGACAGAATCCATGATGTCGGTGGCGGAGGCCAGGTCGCGACCGATCGGCTTTTCGACGACAATGCGGGACTCCGGCGTGGCCAAGCCGGAAGCGCCCAGCATTTCACAGGCGCGTGCGTAATAAGTCGGCGCGATCGAGAGGTAGAATGCACGGGTCCGCTTTGATCCCTTGAGCGCCGCTGCCAGCGATCCAATGCTGTCAGGAACTTCAAAGTCAACGCTGTAATATCTGATCTTGTTCAGGAATTTCTCAAGAATGGTGCTATCCGTCCCGACTTTTGAAAGCCCGGCTTCAAGCGAACTGCGAAAGGCCGCGTCGTCCACTTTTCCGCGCCCGATGGCATGAATCAGCGAGTTTTCCGGCAGCACACCTTCTGCTTCACGGTGGAGCAGCGCGGGAAAGAGCTTGCGCCCAGCAAGATCACCTGTTGCACCAAAAATCACGAGATCAAAATCCGGAACGGGACTGCGGCCCGGATCGAGTTGGTCGGCGCGCAAGGCGTCAGGGCTCATAAAACTGTCCTTGCTATCGTTCAGGCGAGTGAGCCCACTATGCTTGCGCCTTCAGTCGCTGGTGTGACAAGCGCTCGGAACGGGGCAAACAGCCCCCTTCCTAGGTTTCCGTCAGGCTTCGGTGCTTGAGCCGTTTTTCGGAGCTTGAGGGCTGCCGTGTCAACCGCCACTGACAATTCACCGGTCTGTCCGTTGACCGTCAACATATCCCCGTCTGCGAGCTTGCCAATCAATCCGCCCGAAGCAGCTTCTGGCGTCAGATGGATAGCCGCAGCAACTTTGCCGGAAGCGCCGGACATCCGCCCATCGGTGACGAGCGCCACTTTCTGCCCCTTGTCCATCAGACTCGAGAGCGCGGGCGTCAGCTTGTGCAGTTCCGGCATCCCGTTTGCCTTTGGACCCTGGAAGCGGATCACGGCAATGAAATCACCGGTCAGTGTTCCGGCCTCGAATGCGGAAAGGAAATCGTTCTGGTCGTCAAACACGCGGGCCGGTGCTGTCACGACCTGGTGTTCAGGCTTCACGGCCGAGACCTTGATGACCGCCTTTCCGAGATTGCCAACCAGCATGCGCAGGCCGCTTTCGGGATGAAATGGATCGGACGCAGGGCGCAGGACGCTGGCTTCACCTGACGCTTGCGGCAGATCGCGGTACACAAGCCTGCCAGCGTCGACGGCGGCCCGCCGCGTGTACTGGCGCAAGCCCGGCCCGGCGATCGTGTTCACGTCGTCATGCATCAGGCCCGCATCAAGGCATTCGCGGATCAGATACGGAATGCCGCCCGCCCGCTCGAAGGCGTTCACGTCGGCAGAGCCGTTCGGATAGACACGGGCCAGCAGCGGGACAATCTTGGACAGGGCATCAAAATCATCCCAGCCGATCAGAATGCCCGCCGCACGCGCCACGGCAATCCAGTGGATGGTGTGATTGGTGGAGCCCCCGGTCGCCAGCAGTGCGACAAGCGCGTTGACGATGGCCTTTTCGTCGATGATGCGCCCGATCGGAGAAAACGCGCCGGCTTTCGTCACACCGGCGAGCCGCACGACCGCAGCGTCGAGCAAGGCTTTGCGCAGT
>JANMFA010000307.1:0-1622 GCA_031377545.1 Hyphomicrobiales bacterium
GCGGGCGCGGGCCATTGCAGCCATCGAACCCGAGCGGGTGGTGCGCGAAGGTGTAACCGCGCATGAAATCGCCAGACTGATTGAGCAGGATGAGGATATCTCATCACTCATTCTCGCCGCGGGCGTGGGCACCGAAGGTCCGGGGCCGCTGGTGTCATCGCTCGCAAGCAAGGGCGGCCTCGGCCTGCCCATCCCGGTGACAATCGTGCCGGGCGATCTCGGCGACGACGAGATCGACGCACTGGCGGGGTGAGCCCGAGCGCTTCCAGTCCTCGCGCTACCAGACCAGAAACGGGATCCCGTTACGCGCCTGCATGAAAGTTGCGGCAACAACCACAACAGAACCCAGCGCCCCCGCCCCGATCACCGGCCACACCTTCTTCGGCGCAAACCTGTCGGCGGCCAGCCCGAGCAGGGGCAAGGCCTGCATGATATGCGTCGAGAAGAAATGCGAGACGCGATGGTCACCGCCGGTCATCGACCAGCCCAAAAGCGGCAGTCCCGACGCATCATTCTTCATGCCTGTGACCCAGCGCCCTGACTCGACAAGTCGTCCACTCGACAGAATTCCAGCGGTCACCAGCGTCAGCACGGAGCCGATGATCAGGCCCAGGATGGCTCCCAGGCGAAAGCCGGGACGATCCCGGCCCTGGGTCCGCCAGATTGCAATCCCAAGGATGAAGCTGCCCAGTACCAGCGCAAGCGACCCCACGCCCATCGCGGAGTAACCCGCAGCTTCCAGTGGCGTCTGCACGATGTAGTGCGATCCCCGACCACGGGCTGACTGCAGCACGATATAGGCGGTTTCGAACATCGCTGCGAAAGCTACGGTGGTGGCGCTCCATCGGATGGCGCGCGATCTGACCCAACTTTCCGCCAGAAAAGGCATCAGCCAGATCATGGTAAGCATATGGAGTGACAGAGAAATTTGAAACTTCAGGGGCTTCGTCCAGATGTTGATGGCATTCACCAGCCTGTCGTCGATTCCATAGGCGATCAGGCTCGGGCCAAACATCGCGATCTGGAAACTGATCCCGAAGATGAGCACGCGGCGCGCCAGATCCGGCGAGCCGGATTGTGTGAAGGCATCTGGCTTCAGGTTACCGTGAGATGCGGCAGAGATGAGCGATGCCATGGATCAGGTTCCTTGTGGACGTGGAGAAAACGCCTGTCTCGAACGCCTCATGATCTCGAAGACCAGCAATCCGGCGGGTCCGAACATGAAGGTGAGCAACAGGATGGGGCCCTGCAGGAAACGCGACATCCCGATTTCATCCGCTCTGGAGGCGATCCAGAGTCCGACGAAAAGATCGAATGCGAGATAGTGAACCCAGCCCCCCAGCAAGACCGGATCGCTGCTGAACAGCGCCCGCACTGCCGTCAGTGAGCCGAAGCCGCCACCTTCGACCCGAAAGAAATAGACAAACATCAACACCGCGTAGAGCAGGCTCAGGAGCACGATGACTCCGCCACGCATAGTCGCAATCAACAATGACCAGCGCGGCAGGACGATCAGGGCAAGCCAGCTGACCAGTGCGATCTGGTTGCACAGCAAGAACAGAAAATTGAAATCCATGACGACCCCATTTAGGCAGCGTCAAGATAGGTAGCGCGCAGATCTA
>JANMFA010000330.1:0-1538 GCA_031377545.1 Hyphomicrobiales bacterium
CTTGGGATTGATCCGGCGCAAGGCGGTTTGGAGGCCGATATCCGGATCGGCCGACAGCGGCTTGAAGAATGGCGACGTGCCTATCCGGATGACGCGGCCTTCGTGAGACGGATCCATGATGCAACAATGACCCGGAAGTGACGGGATGCGCGTCCGGTTTCTCGTGGCTGCACGGCAGCCATTCGCCCTTCACCGTTGGTAATTTCGCGATTCCCGTGTAAGGCCGCCCGCATCTGACCTGTCCCGTTTTCCGGAGCCAACCTCATGTCCGCAGCCACGCAGTCGCCTCTTTCCAACAGCTTCTTCGGTGCGTCTCTCGCGGACCGCGATCCGGAGCTGGCGAATGCGGTGACACTGGAGCTGGGGCGTCAGCGCGATGAAATCGAGCTGATTGCCTCGGAGAACATCGTGTCGCGTGCTGTGCTGGAAGCACAAGGCTCTGTGATGACGAACAAATACGCCGAGGGGTATCCGGGACGGCGCTATTACGGCGGTTGCCAGTTCGTCGATATCGCCGAGACACTGGCCATCCAGCGTGCCTGCAAACTGTTTGATTGCGGCTTTGCCAATGTCCAGCCCAATTCCGGAAGTCAGGCGAATCAGGGTGTGTTCCTGGCGTTGATGCAGCCGGGTGATACGTTCATGGGCCTCGATCTCGCCGCTGGTGGTCATCTCACCCATGGCGCTGCCCCCAACATGAGCGGCAAGTGGTTCAAGCCGGTGCATTACACCGTGCGGCAGGACAATCAGCTGATCGATATGGACGAGGTGCGCCGTATTGCCCACGAATCGAAGCCGAAGATCATCATCGCGGGTGGCTCGGGTTACTCGCGCCTCTGGGATTTCGCCGCTTTCCGCGCCATCGCGGATGAGGTCGGTGCGTATTTCATGGTGGATATGGCGCATTTCGCTGGTCTTGTGGCAGGCGGCGCGCATCCCTCGCCGTTCCCGCATGCCCATGTCGTGACCACGACGACGCACAAGACATTGCGCGGCCCGCGCGGCGGCATGATCCTCACCAATGACGAGGCGCTGGCCAAGAAGATCAATTCGGCGATCTTCCCCGGCCTGCAGGGCGGCCCGCTCATGCATGTCATCGCGGCGAAGGCGGTGGCCTTCGGCGAGGCGTTGACGCCGGAGTTCAAGCTCTATGCCCATGCCGTCATTGAAAACGCCAGGGCGCTCGCCGAAACGCTGACGTCCTCCGGTTTCGCCATCGTTGCCGATGGCACGGACAATCACCTGATGTTGGTCGATCTGCGCCCCAAGGGCCTCAACGGCAAGGCGGCAGAGCAGGCTCTGGGCCGCGCCCACATCACCTGCAACAAGAACGGCGTGCCCTTCGACACGGAGAAGCCGACGATCACCTCAGGCATCCGTCTCGGCTCTCCCGCCGCCACATCACGCGGCTTCGGCGTGGCCGAGTTCAAGCGCGTGGGTGAGCTGATCACCGAGGTGCTGGAAGGACTGGCGAAGAACGGCGAGGCTGGCAATGTAGCGGTGGAAGAGGCGGTCAAGGCCAAGGTGCATGCGCTGAC
>JANMFA010000347.1:0-9539 GCA_031377545.1 Hyphomicrobiales bacterium
GGCTACAGCGCCGCCGAGATGCGACAGTTCTACGAGACGCTGGCACCACGCGTGTTCAAACGCTCATTCTGGCGGGTGCTGGGCATCCAGTCCAAGTTCGATGGTGCCAATCTTTTGCAGGAGCTGGACGCGGTGGTGGGCGACCGCACCCTTGGCACGGCGGATCTGCAGACACGGCTGGCGATCATCACCAAGCGGCTCGATACGGGCAGCCCATGGGTGCTGACGAACAATCCGTCGTCAATCTACTGGGAGACACCGGCAGACAATTCCTTTCTGGGCAACAGGCACTATCCGCTGAAACAACTCATCCGTGCCTCTGCAGCTGCACCGCATTTCTTCGACCCCCAGCAGATCACGATTGCCGAAGGCATGCCACCGGGACTGTTCGTCGACGGCGGCGTGACACCCTTCAACAATCCCTCGCTCATGCTGTTCATGGTGGCAACGCTGCCGCAATATGGCTTGGGCTTCGAGGCGGGCGTCGACAAGCTGCAGATCGTCTCGGTTGGCACCGGATCGTTCCGAGAGCGCCTGACGCCGAAGGAAGCGCGCAACACGCGGGCCTATGCGGTGGCATTGCGTGCCTTGACCACACAGATCGGCGATGCGCAGCAACAGGTTCTGGCCCTGATGAGCTGGCTGGGCCGAAGCCCGACACCTTGGATCGTCAACGGAGAGCTTGGTGACCTCGGCACCGTCGCGGGTCCGTGCGCGCCGCTGTTCCAGTTCCTCCGCTATGACATCAGGCTGGAACAGGATTGGCTTCTGGCTCAACTCGCGCAAACATTGTCCGAAGGCCAGGTCAAGGCATTGCGGCAAATGGATGATCCGATGATGATACCGGCACTTTACCGGCTGGCCGAGCGTGCTGCCGCACGGCAGGTCAAACTTGCCGATATTGAGGGATAGTCAGTGACCATGGTGACCAGGCAACGATATCAACAGCCCATGACGTTCTGGAAGAAACGTCCATCCGCTCCGGACCAGCCCCACGATTGGCCAGCACAATGACGCGCATCTTCGTTCACCTTTCCCTTCTGGCAAATCGCATCTCGCGGCTCGGTGTTCGGCACAAGGGGCCTCTGCAAGCCATTGGCAGCCTGCTGGCGATATGCCTCGGGTTCTGGGGCTGGACGCTCGAGTCACCCGCCGAAGACCTCAATGGCATCTTGAGCAATCTTTTCCGCACGTTCCAGCTGATCACCTTGAATTTCCCCTCCAAGATCGACCACGAACTTCCATGGCAGCTACAGGTGGCGCGTCTGGCGGTGCCGGTCTTTGCTGCGATTGCGACCTTCAACATCCTCGTCGGATCGATCACCCGCCCCGCCCGGCTGGCGCTGCTGCCCCATACGCAGGAGCACATCATCGTCACAGGAGCGGAGCAACTGACAGACGGCGCGCTGAGACAGCTTGCGCGGGCCGGAAACCAGATCGTTACGGTTGAAACATCCATCGACCAGACCCGGCGCGACGAGATGGAGGGCCTTGGCCTCACCATGATCGAAGCCGATCCGCTCCGCCCCGGCGCGTTCAGGAAGCTGAACCTCGCTGCGGCTGCCGCGCTGTTCGTCCTGAACGAGGACGACCTGGAGAACATCAACACCGCGATGCTGGCGATCGATTCCATCGGCCACCGCGCGGAAGGCAGAGGCCGCCTGAATCTCGTCGTGCTGATCGAGGATGAAGAGCTTGCTACCGAGATGGAGGCGGCTCTTGACACGCTCTCGCGCAAACATGGCCTGAGATATCAGCGGGTGTGCTCCGACCGCGAGGCATTGCGCTCGGAGATGGCACGCTTCGCGCCGGTATTCCTGAAGGATGATCTGGAACGGTCGAGCCACGTGCTGGTCGTTGGACTGGCCGGCAACTGGCGACAGAACCTTCTGCAACTCATCGTATCCGCCCAGGACCATCCGGAGTTTCGCCCGGTGATCTCGATTGTGGCGACCGAAGAGGAAACAGCCGCCTTTACCACATGGCGCGAAACAAGACCCGAGCTGGAACTGGTGGCTTCGTTTCAGCTGTTGTCCGCCGACGACGGGCCTTTGCCCTCAATCGGCGACATGCTGGAATGGAGGCAGGAATTCGGCGCGCCAGATCTGGCGGTTGTGCTGCGCGGCAATGCCGATGCATTGATGACCACGCTGCGGTTGCGCAGGCCGGAATGCGAAATGGGGTTGGGCAAGGCCCCCATTCTTGTGCGCCAGACCCGTGAGGATCACATCATGCCTCGTCTGGCCTCGCTGGAGGTAGCCGGGCGGGACATGGCCAATCTCGTGCCATTCGGCGGCTTGATCCGCGCAGACACGATTGCGCGGGCTCTTGACCGCAAGGGCGATGAGCGTGCCATCGCCCTGCATGACGCGTACCGCCGAGCGTATGGGCAGACCAACAGCACCTCCGCCGCCGCCACGACCGCATGGGACGACTTGCCGGAAAGCATGCGCGACGCCAATCGCTCTTCCGCCGCGCACCTGCCGATCATGCTGGCGTCGATCGGCATCAGGGCGTCCGCCAACACCGGGACGCCCCCTGCCCTGACCACGGCGCAGATCGATCGTCTGGCCCGCATCGAGCACCGCCGCTGGTGCGCTGACCGGATCGAGCGCGGCTGGCGCTTTGGACCCACGCGCGATGATGGGCGCAAGCTGCACCCGAGCCTCGTGGCGTTCGAGGCCTTGACCGAACAGGAACAGCACAAGGACAGGGAGGCCGTCAGCAGCAACTTGCAAGTGTGAGCTGAAAGGCCAAACATCACGCGCAATGCTCTATCGAGAAGCGCCCGCTCCCGGTCGATCCGCTCAGTTCACCTTCCGCCAGTTGACCGAACGGCAGATCAGCCCACCCAGCACGCAGCCGCTGGTGGTCATGGAAGCGCCGTTCACTGTCAGCTTGCCGGAATAGGTCTTGCCGTCCTCCGGGTTGAAGGCTTGCCCGCTCCAGGCATTCTCACCAGACTTGACCATGTTGTAGAATACCCGCTGGCCCACTTTCGAAGGTCCGCTGTCGTCCTTCAACCACACGATGGACCCGCAGATAGCGCTGCCGCAGGCTGAAAATCTCACGCGGGAATTGCCATTGTCACGAAGCCAGGTGCCAATCGGATCAGCCTGCGCGGTCGTCCCCATGGCCATGAAGGCCCCAAGGCCGAGAGCAAGTTGCGTCTTGAATTTTGCCATTGTCTTTCCTCCCTGATCAACAGCAGCGTGCCATCGTCATTCTGCACGAAATACCGGATCGCAGCGAAGTTTTCCATTAAAAAGTTCATATGTAAACCAGGTCCCGGGCGGACTGCTGCTTGTCAAATGCAAACCGCACGTGCATAGACCGCTGCGAGCGCTGCGCGCTTCGGAGACGTGGCCGAGAGGCTGAAGGCACTCGTTTGCTAAATGAGCGTACCCAGAAATGGGTACCGAGGGTTCGAATCCCTCCGTCTCCGCCACCAATTTTTTATACTCTTGAAGTATATGAGTAATTTATTGAGGTTTTGTCCTGTTTTTTGATGGCCCCGCAAATGCCTCATTATCGGCACGGGTCAGATTCACCGTGTTGTCATAGGGCGCTCATGCAAAACTTGCCTTATTGCGGTTGCTGATTGATCAGGGGCGTAATGCGTCTCAGCGTGACCCGGCGGTTAATCACAGAAGGGCCCTGGACGTTTTCTTTCGGATATTGCTCGCCATAGCCCTGTGACGTCAGGTTCTCGGGAGCAATGGCAAACTGCTGTGTGAGAAGCACGGCAACCGCCTGCGCCCGTCGATCCGAGAGCGAAAGGTTGTCCACGTCCGGGCCAACCAGATCCGTATGGCCCTCTATCAGATAGACTTCAGACGGGTTGGCGGCGAGCGCGCGGCGGATGCCTTCTGCGATGACACCGAGGCGACCGGCCTGCTCCTGCGGTACGGCCCATGAGCCGGTCGGGAAGACGATAGAGTTCAGGTCGACGCTCGGCATCCGTGCTCGGACTTGTGGGCTGTTGCGCACCTGATCGAGTGTATAGCGTTGCGGCAGCGCCCCAATCGGTTCCGCCAACAATGCCTCGTAGATCGCTTCCGGTTGCGCAATTCCAGCGTCGACGATGTACCGGTCGCGCGGAATCGGGAGCGCCCCGAATGGCGGCAGGTCGATCACCTCGTCGAAAAATTCGGCTCGCCGCGAGCCGTTGTCGATGATGATGATCTCCCTCCCGTCTGGAAGGCGACGGATGCGGCGTACCAGACGACCGCGCTCGTCAGTTACCGAAATGACTCGTGAACCATCAGGGCGATCATAGACGCTGATAAAATCGTCGCCGCGGCGCTCGGTGCGGATGTCTCCGCCGAGGACCCTGTAGCGCTCTGTTTCGTCTCCCCGAATGAAAAGGCGGCCATTTTCATCCCTAACGAGCACGCGGCCGGGTTCGCGGATCACATTGACCCCGTCCTCGCTCGTTTCCTCGCGGCGGCTTCGCACATCTTCGAGCCGGTTTGAGTTGATGATTGCGGCCGCGCCAATACCAAGTGCCGCCGCTCCGGCACCCACTGCCAATGCACGTCCCAGGTTTGGCGAGCGCTGCCGGATTGGTGGTGCAGCCGGTGCGCCCGGTTGAGCGGCAAGACCCGGAGACGGCGGAAATCGAACGCCCGGTGGGGATTGCGGCGCGCCGGGTTGGGTCGCGACGGGAGGAAAACTGGGTACTACAACGGCGGGTGGTCGTCCGGGCTGGATGGGTATCTGGGTGCCGGGAGGGGCAGGCGGGATCACGGCTTGTCCTGGAGTGCCAGGTGTCGTGGGTGTGGTCGCCACCGGGGGTGTTGCGGGTGTTCCTGGACGGCCAGCGGCAGGTGGCAATGGGGCTGGCTGGGCCGGACGCTGTAGGGGTGTTGCCGTAGGCAGAACAGACGGTGGCATCTGGATCGGCGGTACCGCACGTCCCGCGGTGGACGGTGGTTGAGGGGAGGCTGGTGGCACGGGTCGCTGCGCAGGGGCCGCTGTTGGAGGGATGGGAGGGCTTGCTTGTGTCGGTGGTGTCGCACGTCCAACTGCGGGCGGCACCGGGACCGCAGGCTGAGGTACGGGTGATCGCTCTGCGGCTGGAGCTGCCGGAATGATGCGTCCCGGGCGTTGTGGAGGCGCACCGGCAGCGGGTGAAGTCGGCTCTGCAGAATTGACAGGCGGCCGACTGGCTGGAGTACGAGGTGTCGGCACCACCGCTGCCGGTGGGAGGGTTGGTGCAGCAGGCCGGGCGGCAGGTGGCACATCAGGTCGCGAGCCGATGGCCGGTTCGCGCGGACGACGAAGCTCAGCTGGCGGAGGCGCGGCCCGAGGCACAGGATTTGCGACGGCAGGCGGCGGCAATGGCACGGCCCGAGGCGCTGCTGCCGGGGGCAGCTGCTGGGGGCGCGATACAGGTGGGGTCTGGCCAGCCGGAGGGGCGGAATCCCCACCCTGGCGCCGGGGGGGCGGTCGCAAGGGATCGCGTTCGTCCGCCGGGGACGCTTGCGCGAGGATCAGGCCGTCTCTGGCAAGAGTTTCACGCGGGCTCGCATGAACCGCAGTCAAAGCAGCAGATGTTATCAGGGCCGCAAGCCACGGTTTGCCTGCATACATGAAAGAAATTTTGCTACGCATTGTACCGTCCATTGTCGCCAAAGCCGTGATTGGGCAAACGCGCCGACATACCCGTTCGTTCCATGTTCTCTCTTAAAGTGACCAAATGGTGGTTGGCGTGGATCGACCCGGCGCTCGGTGTGGATGCTGATCCATTGGGCTGCCATTCTGCCCTCCGGAGGTTGCTGGCGCAGGCCCATGCGAAAGCTCCATGCGGCGCGATGTTCTGGTGGCATCCGATGATGAGCATCAGATCGCTGGAGCCATATTCCCCAATTCCTGGCCTTGACTCCCTGTGATTGTTCCGGTCTTTACAGGAACAAAATAGGAACATAAAGCGTGCTCTTTCATCTCCTCCCCTCTGCGCTGCATGAGTTTCACGCCGCCCAGGAAAGTGATGGAGGGGGGCTGTGCGGATTGGGCTTGGGTCTGATCTTGGGCCTTGCTGGCCGGGCCTCTCCAGTGCGGCCCATTCTCTGGGTTCGCCACGCCATGATGGCCTGCGAGACAGGCAAGGCCTATCCGGCGGGCCTTGCGGAATTCGGTCTCGATCCCGCGCGGATGCTGCTGGTTCAGGCGCAGGATCCGCAATCCGCGCTGCAGGCGGGGCTTGAGGGCGCGCGCTGTTCCGCGCTGGGAGCGGTGATCGTTGCGCTGTGGGGCCAGACGAAAGCCTATGACCTGACCGCAAGCCGCAGGCTTGCGCTGGCGGCGAAGGCTTCCGGAGTGCCGGTCTTTGTGGTGCGGGTTGGGGCTGACCCTGTTGCCAGTGCAGCGGAAACGCGCTGGCTGGTTCATGCCAGCCCCTCCCGCCCGCTCGCCGCCAACGCGCCGGGCAATCCGGTTTTTGATGTGACCCTGCTGCGTGCCCGAAACGGGCAGGAGGGCCTGCGCTATCGCATGGAGTGGAATCGTGATGCGGGAGAATTCGTCACCCATCCTGTCAACGCCGGTGCCGGGTCCGCTCTTGCCGGACCCGCTCTTGCAGAGCCCTGGCGAAAGTATGGGAACGCGCCGCTATCTGGCGCTGTGGTTCCCCTTTCTTTCGACCGACCGGGTGCGCCGCACGATGAAGCGCCCTCGCGAAGGCGCGCCGGGTGAGCAGCCCTTCGTGCTGGTGGAGAAGGAGCGCGGTGCCTTGCGGATCGCCGCGCTTGATTCCGTTGCCGCAAGAAAGAGGCTGACGATCGGCATGGCGCTCACTGAAGCGCGGGCGCTGTGGCCTCGGCTTGAAACGGCGGATGCAGCACCGGATGCCGATGCCGAGTTGCGTCTCGTCGCTGCGGCGGCCTGCGAGATGTTCTCGCCTCTGGTGGCCCTGCAGGAAAGTGATGGCCTGCTCCTCGACATCACCGGCTGCGTGCATCTTTTCGGCGGGGAAGAGAGCATGCTGCGGTTGACGCAAAGACGGCTCGCCAGACTGGGGCTGACCTGCAGCGCGGCAATTGCCGGAACGCCCGATTCTGCCTGGGCATTTGCACGTTGCAGCCGCAACACGATTGCCCTGCCGGGCAAGGAAGCCGCCCTTGCGAAAGATTTGCCTGTCACGGCGCTGGATCAGGATACCGGAACCACAGTGGCGTTGAGCCGTGCGGGTTTGCGAACACTGGGCGATCTTGCCGACCGCCCCTCGTCCGTGCTTGCGGCGCGTTTTGGGGCAGGGCTCACCGTCAAGCTCCGGCGCGTGCTGGGATACGAGGACATCCGCATCACGCCTTTGCGGTCAGCCCCGGAGATCATGGCCGAGAAGCATTTCCCCGAACCGCTTGCACTGGTGGAAAGCCTGCTCGCGGTGCTGGACCGGCTTGCGGGCGATGTTGGCGGCGTTCTGGCGCGACGAGGCGCGGGTGGCCGAGCCTTCGAGGCGAGCTTCTTTCGTTCCGATGGGGCAGTGCGGCGGATATGGGTCGAAACCGCGCAGGCCACACGCGAGATGTCAGGCCTGATGCGCCTCATCCGCTTGAAGATCGACGCCTTGGCGGACCCGCTCGATCCCGGATTCGGCTTCGATGCCCTGCGTCTCGCCGTGATCCGCAGCGAGTCGCTAGAGGAAGGCCAGCAGGATTTTGAGGGGCGCGCTGGATGCGAAGGCGGTGCAAGCGAGATCGCCGCACTTGTCGACCGGCTTGTGGCGCGGTTCGGACGCCAGAATGTCCGGCGCTTCATCGCCAATGATACGCATGATCCGGTGCGCACGGGCGGCACGGTACCATACCTGTCATCTCGGCTTTCGGTGCCCTGGCCAGCACCCGAGCCCGGCCATCCACCCTCGCGCCCGCTCACCCTGTTCGAGCCGCCGCAGCTCATCGAGGCTCTGGCCGAGGTGCCGGATGGCCCGCCCTTGCGCTTCCGCTGGCGGCGCGTGCTGCATGAGGTCGCGCGCGCGGAGGGGCCGGAGCGCATCGCGTCGGAATGGTGGATCACGGGCAGCCGTGCTCCGGCGACGCGGGACTATTACCGCGTCGAGAATGCGCAGGGGCATCGCTTCTGGGTGTTCCGCGAAGGTTTTTACGAAGACAGCAACGCGCGGCCATGCTGGTTTCTGCACGGGCTTTTCGCATGAAGCAGCTTCGAACCCCGCCCTATGCCGAGCTTGTTGCCGCGACAAATTTCTCCTTCCTGCGCGGTGCCTCGCCCGCCGAGGATCTCGTGCTGTCCGCCTTGCTGTCGGGGCAGAGCGGCCTGGGTATTGCGGATACCAACACGGTCGCGGGGGTCGTGAGGGCGTGGTCGGCCCTGAAGGAACTGAGGGAAGGCGGCGCATTGCCGCCTGTGAAACAGCGCGAAGGTTCCGGGCCGGGAGAATACCGCTACGAGGCGGGTGCTCTCGATACGGGCACCGATAACATGGACCCCCTGCGCATGCTCGTGAAGGAGCGGGCGAAAACATTCAGGCTCATCACGGGCACGCGGCTTGTGTTTGCAGATGGCACGCCGGATATCGTCGTGTATCCCGCCTGTATCAGGGGCTGGGGTCGGCTCTGCCGGTTGCTGACGCTGGGCAACCGGTGTGCGAGGAAAGGCGCGTGCATCCTCCAGATCGAGGATCTTCTCGCCGATGCGCAGGATCTTCTCCTGATCGTCATGCCGGGACGGGACACATCGTTTCTGCCAGACGTGCTGCCCCGCCTGCGCGAGGCAGCACCTGGTGCTGTATGGCTTGGCGTGACCATGCCGCGACGGGGTGATGACCGCCGTCGGCTCGCGGGGCTGAAGGTAATCGCACAGGCTGCCGGCGTGGCGCTTCTCGCCACCAACGACGTCCTCTATGCCGATCCCTCTGCCCGCGATCTTCAGGATATCCTGACCTGTATCCGCGAGGGCACGACAATCGAGAGCGCGGGACGCCGACTCGAGGCCAATGCCGAGCGTCATGTGAAGCGCCCTGCTGAAATGGCGCGCCTCTTCGCCGATTGTCCTGGGGCCATCGAAGAGACGCAAACCCTTCTCTCCCGGGTCAGGTTCGATCTGGAGCAGCTCAGATATGAATATCCGGAGGAGCACGTGCCACCCGGGCGTGATGCGCAGGGCTGGCTGGAGGAACTTACATGGCGTCATGCCGCGATGCGTTACCCCGGTGGTGTGCCTGCGAGGGTGGAGCGCCTCCTCCACCACGAACTCATGCTGATCGGGAGGCTCGACTATGCCCGTTATTTTCTCACAATCCATGACATCGTGCGCGTGGCCAACGACAAGGGTATCCTGTGCCAGGGGCGCGGCTCGGCCGCCAATTCGGCGGTGTGCTACGTGCTTGGCATCACCTGCGTCGATCCGGCAGAGGGCAACCTGCTCTTCGCCCGCTTCATCTCGGAGGAGCGCAAGGAGCCGCCGGATATCGATGTCGATTTCGAGCACGAGCGGCGCGAAGAGATCATCCAGTATCTCTACGAGAAATATGGCCTCGACGGCATGCTGGAGCGCCTGAACGGCATGTTTGCCATCGC